>NZ_JBJGYS010000012.1:0-138882 GCF_054050115.1 Geodermatophilus sp. SYSU D00708
TCGCTGGCTGGGCACGGCCATCCGCGACGCCTGGGGCGCCACCGGCTGGGAGGGCGGCCGGCTGGGCTACCCGACGTCGAGTCAGCGGTCCACGCCGGACGGCAAGGGCGCCTACGTGCACTTCCAGAAGGGGTCGATCTACTGGTCGAAGGCGGCCGGGGCGCACGCGGTGTTCGGTCCCGTGCGCGACGCCTGGCAGGCCCAGCGATGGGAGAAGGGCGTGCTGGGCTACCCCACCAGTGACGTCCGGAGCACGCCGGACGGGGTGGCGCAGTACGCGCACTTCCAGGGCGGGTCGATCTACTGGACCCGGGCCACCGGGGCGCAGTGGCTGGGCACGGCCATCCGCGATGCGTGGGGCGCCTCGGGCTGGGAGAACGGGCCGCTGGGGTACCCGATCTCCAGCCAGCGGGCGACGCCGGACGGGCTCGGCGCGTACGTCCACTTCCAGGGTGGGTCGATCTACTGGTCGAAGGCGACCGGGGCGCACCTGGTGCGCGGTGCGGTGCGCGACGTGTGGAAGGCGCAGCGCTGGGAGAAGGGCGAGCTGGGCTACCCGACCACCGACGTGCGCACCACGCCGGACGGGGTGGCCGAGTACGCCCACTTCCAGGGCGGGTCGATCTACGCCACCCAGGCCTTCGGCGCGCACGCGCTGTCCCTGGCGGTCCGCCAGGCGTGGGCCGACACCGGCTGGGAGAAGGGCCCGTTGGGCTACCCGATCTCGGACGCCCGCCCGGTCACCGGCGGGTCGCGCACCGACTTCGAGCACGGGTCGATCACCGTGGACGAGGACGGACAGGCCACCGTCAGCACCAGTTGACCCGGCTGTCACGGGAGGGCGCCGGTGCCGCAGACCGCGGCATCGGCGCCCTCGCGCGCAGGTAGCGTGGAGAGCATGACTGCGACGGCTGCGCCCGGCGTCCGCAGCTGGCGCAGAGCGGCTGAGGACCTCGCCGGCGGATGGCGCCAGCGATCCCTGTGGGGACACCTCGGCTGGCAGGACATCCGCCAGCGCTACCGCCGGTCGGTCCTCGGGCCGATCTGGATCAGCATCAGCATGGCGGTCACCGCGGTGGCCCTCGGCGTCCTCTACGCCGGCCTGTTCGGCAACGAGCTGTCGGTGCAGCTGCCCTACATCCTCGTCGGCTTCATCGTCTGGGCGTTCATCAGCGGCTGCATCACCGAGGGCTCCGACGTCTTCATCGCCAACGAGGGGCTGATCAAGCACCTGCCGGCGCCGCTGTCGGTGCACGTGTACCGGCTGATCTGGCGCCAGACACTGTTCTTCGGCCACAACCTGGTCGTCTACGCGGTCATGCTGCTGGTGTTCCCGCAGTCGCTGAGCTGGATGAGCCTGACCGCCATCCCGGCGTTCGCGCTGCTCATGCTCAACGGCGCCTGGGTGGCCCTGCTGTTCGGCATCGTCACCACGCGGTTCCGCGACCTCACGCCGATCATCCAGAGCGTGGTGCAGCTGCTCTTCTTCCTCACGCCCATCGTGTGGATCTACGAGGACCTGGTGAACAGCCCGAACCAGGCGATCGCCGAGCGGGCCCGCCTCGTGGAGTTCAACCCGCTGCTCCACTACATCGAGATCATCCGCCAGCCGATGCTGGGCCACGAGCAACACGTCCGGCACTGGATCGTGGTCCTCGTCCTCACCGTCGTCGGCTGGGCGCTCACCCTGTTCGCCCTGCGCCGCTACCGGGCGCGCGTGCCCTACTGGGTGTGACCGTGTCGGAGGACAGACCCCTGGTCAACATCACCACGAAGGACGCCTGCGTCGACTTCCCGATCTTCGACGCCAAGAGCCGCTCGCTGAAGAAGACCGTCATGGGACTGGTGGGCGGCAACATCACCACCGAGACCAAGGTGCCGGTCATCGAGGCGCTGCGGGACATCACGCTCACCCTCGACCACGGCGCCCGTGTCGGCCTCGTCGGGCACAACGGCGCGGGCAAGTCGACGCTGCTGCGGCTGCTGTCGGGCATCTACGAGCCGACGCGCGGCTTCGCGGAGGTCCGCGGCCGGGTGGCCCCGGTGTTCGACCTGGGCGTCGGCATGGACCCGGAGATCTCGGGGCTGGAGAACATCATCGTCCGGGGCCTGTTCCTCGGGATGACCCGCAAGCAGATGGAGGACCGGGTCGACGACATCGCCGAGTTCACCGAGCTCGGCGACTTCCTCCGCATGCCGCTGCGGACCTACTCGACCGGCATGCGGATCCGGCTGGCCCTCGGGGTCGTCACCAGCATCGACCCGGAGATCCTGCTGCTGGACGAGGGCATCGGCGCCGTCGACGCGGCCTTCCTGGAGAAGTCCAAGAAGCGGCTGTCCGACCTCGTCGAGCGCTCCGGCATGCTCGTGTTCGCCTCGCACTCCGACGAGTTCCTCCGGGAGCTGTGCGACACCGCGATCTGGATGGAGCACGGCCGGATCCGCCAGCAGGGCGAGCTCGAGGACGTGCTGCGGGCCTACAAGGGCCTGCCCGCGTGAGCCTGCCGGCCCCCGTGGACGGCGAGCGGGTCGTCGCCGTCGTCGTCACCCGGCACCGCCGCGAGCAGCTGCAGCAGAGCCTGGCGGCGCTGGCCGCCCAGTCCCGGCCGGTCGACCACCTGGTGGTCGTCGACAACGGCCCGGACCAGCCGGTCGGGGACGTCGTCGGCCAGTGCGGCCTGCCGTCGACCTACCTGCCCAGCGCGCGCAACCTCGGCGGCGCCGGGGGCTTCGCCCTGGGCATGCTGCACGCGCTGGCCCTCGGCGCGGACTGGGTGTGGTGCGCCGACGACGACGGCCGGCCCGCCGACGACGAGGTCCTGGCCACCCTCCTGGACGCCGCCCGCCGGCACGGGCTGGCCGAGGTCTCGCCGCTGGTCACCGACCTGGCCGACCCCGACCGGCTGGCGTTCCCGCTGCGGCGGGGTCTGCGCTGGCGTCGGCACCGGAGCGACTTCGCCGGCGTGGACCTGCTGCCGCGCTACGCCTCGCTGTTCAACGGCGCGCTGTTCCGGGCCGCGGCCCTCGACGTGGTCGGCGTCCCGGACTACCGGCTGTTCTTCCGCGGCGACGAGACCGAGATCCACCGCCGGCTGCTGCGCGCCGGGCTGCCGTTCGGCACCTGCACCGCCGCGGCCTACGTGCACCCCGAGGGGACGACGGAGTTCGAGCCCATCCTCGGCGGCCGGCTGTCGGCGCAGTACCCGGCGAACGAGGTCAAGCGCTTCTTCACCTACCGCAACCGCGGCTACCTGATGGCGCAGCCGGGGATGCGCTGGCTGCTGCCGCTGGAGCTGGTCCGCTTCAGCTGGTTCTTCCTGGTCTCCCGGCGGGACCCGGCGGGCTGGCGGGAGTGGCTGCGGCTGACCCGCGCCGGCCGCCGCGAGCGGTTCACCCGCGCCTGAGCACGTCGGTGTGCCCGGACCCGCAGGGGGAGGGTGGCCTCGCTCGGGGCGGTGATCACGTGCGCCGAGCCGGCAAGAGCGCCAGGCCCTGAGGTCGCTCCCGGCACACAGCGGCCCGACCAGGGCACCTCCTCAGGGACGTTCCCGCGGGAACGTGCAAGGCGTGCGGCTTGACGACGTTCCCGCGGGAACGTCGGGGAGCGGAGGTGCGCGGGGGAGCCCCGCATCTGCCGGGCGGGCACCGAACCGTCCGAGAGCGGCCAGCACTGGGCGCGGCGCTGAGCCCACCTGCGGTCAGGGGCGTCGTCGGTCCCGAGTTGCCGAGAGGCCGATCGACGAACCCATGCGGGCAGCGTCGCGTGGATGCTGCTTGCCGCGGCGGTGGCGTCGGCTCTGTACGCCGCCACCTGCGGAGCGGATCGGCTGAGTTGGACGCTCGTCGCAGGGCAGTTCGTTCGCCCCCGCGCTGTGGATGGCCTGGCGCGACAGGGCGGCCGGAGCGACAGATCGATGCCCGTGCGCGGAACGCCAGCCCAGCGTCCCTGTCGGTCCGAAAGCTGACCCGCGGCGAAGCCGCGAGTCCTCCCCGGTGTCGACGCATTCAAACGATCAACGGAAGTCGTGGGTCGGGGTGAGCAGTTCGACCTGACGCCGCGCGGACCCACATCACGTCGTCCGTGAGATCCGGAGGCCGTCCTGCGACGGTGCGACGGGCCAGCACGTCGTCCAGGATGCCGGCTGTCGTGGCGATTCCCTCGGGTGTCGCCACGCCGGTGCGGTCCAGGGCGTCCGTGAGGTCGATCCCGTGCACCACCGCCTCGACCACGCGAGTGGGCACCCACTCGTCGAGGCGCATGAGGGCGAAGAACCCCGAGCCGATGGTGTCCGGGGGATGTTTGCGGATGCCCGCGAGGCTCGCGTGGAAGGTGGACCGCGTCCGCTCCACCAAGCTGGTGCGGTCGTTCTGAGCAGCGTGCTGCACCGCGTAGGCGTAGACGACCGGGGCGACCGTGCTTCGGTCGGCGATGAAGAAGCTGGCCCGGTCCCGGCCGGGCTGGCCCGTCTGGATGGTGTCGAGCAGTCCGAGGGTCAGGCCGATGGAGATGTCGATGTGGGCGACCAGATCGGCTATCCGCCACGGTTGAATTGCCTCCCCGCCCTCGGGAATCAGGTGGGTCGGTCGCTCCCAGTCCGCATCCGTCAGGTCGTTCAGGACGCCGCTCACCGCGTCGAGCTCTCGGTCGAGGACCTCGATGGCTTGCTCGTGTCCGTGGCTCATGACACACCTCGGCGTCAGTCGGGACGTGGGGCCGCACCGTGCGACCGTCACGCGGCGCATGTCAAGGCACCACCGTCCGGCGAATGTGACGCCTTCGTCGCGCATCCAGCCGACGGTCGCTCGGGACGGTCGTGGTGGCGCCTTTGTGTTCCAGCTCCAGGCGGCCCACTGAGGGACACATCAAGCCATGTTCCTGTGGCGCCCGGAGCTTCCAAGTCCACCATCCCCCGGCCTCTCCTGTCGGGAGGGCTGACCACGGCCAGGGAGCCTTCACACCCGTGCTGCGATGACCGCCACGGCGGCTCCGAGCAGCACCAGGCCCAGGGCGGCGGGGATGCTGCGGGGCACGGTGCGCGGCCGGCCGATGCGGTCGTAGACCCGTTGGAGTCGGCGGCGCACCCGCTCCCCGCGGAGCGTGCCGACGGCGAGCAGCACCAGGCAGGGCAGGCAGTACACGATGGCGTAGCCGGCCAGTACCCACAGGCCGGTTGTCAGGGGCACGGCAGCGGTGACCAGGCGCTCGATGCCAATCAGGTATGGGAAGGCGTTGGGCAGGTCGGCCGCCGTGACGAGCACCCCGACGGGGGCGGCGGTCCACGGGCCGAACCAGCGGGGCAGGACGACTGCAGACCGCTGCTGGGGGCGTAGTCGACGGACGGCCGCGATCAGCAGGAGTAGCGCGGCCAGTCCGAATGCGCCTCGGCGCACCCACGCCAGCCCGCCGGTGACCACGTCGGCGGCCAGGTCGGCGCCGGCGTACACGGCGACCCCGATGGCGAGGACGGTCAGGTATGCCCCGGCCACATAGGCCAGCGCAGTGGCGAGCCGGCGCTGCAGAGGCGCCAACAGGATCAGGGCGACGCCGGCGATCGTGGCCGGGTTCAACGAGTCGAGTGCCGCCAACCCGGCAATGCCGAGCAGCAGCGCTGGAGTCATCGCGTCGCCCAGAGAGCCATGAGACTACAGTATCTCATCAGCGACGGTCATGTTTCACCCCGGTAAGGTGTTGATGTGCCCGAGGATGTGCTCTTGTCTCGCGCGGCCGAAGTCCTGTCGGCGGCGCCGGCAGCGTCCATGGAGGAGATCGCCGCAGCTGCGGGCATCAGCCGGGCCACCTTGTTCCGGCGGTATCCGAACCGGCAGGCGCTGATGTCAGCGGTGGCGCGCGCGGCCGCCGAGGCCTACGTCGCGGCCACGGACGCCGCCCGGCTCGAGGACGGTCCGCCGGATGACGCCCTGCGTCGGCTCATCGCTGCACTGGCCCCCCTCGGAGTCCGCTTCGGGCTGCTGACGTCCCAGCCGCTGGACGGACTGGTGGAGAAGGAACTCCTCACCCTGGTGCGCGACAGCGACGAACAACTGCGCGCACTGGTCCGCCGCGGCCAGGAGGATGGCGTGTTCCGCGTCGACCTCAGTGCCGAGTGGGTCGTCATCATGGTGACGTGGTTGCTCGTCGGCGGTGCCGACGGCGTCCGGCTCGGACAACTCGCCGCACGAGAGGTTGAACGACTCGTGATCGAGACGGTCCTGAGCGCGTTGAGACGGCAACACGGACGGCGCTGACCGGCCGCCCTTCCTCTGTGTCGCACGACCCGACATGGAACGCCGCAGCGGCTCACCCTGGCCGGTGCCAGTTCCCAGGACCGCAGCCGACGGCACCGCCCCGGGCGCGAGCCCAGCCGGCCGGGAAGGGTCCCTGAAGCCGCCCTCTGTCTCACAGCGGCCCACCATGGGACACGCATCGCCGGGGGCGCCCTCGTCCGGCCCGCAGTGGCCGCCCCTGTCTCCCAGCGCCGATACTGATGTCTGGACCTGCCTGACGAGCAATCTCGGCCGGTCCTCGTGCCGACGAGGAGTGCGTGGGTGACCGGAGACTGCTGTGGCGGCGGGGCCTCCGCCCAGATCCGCGTGCTGATCGTCGACGACCATCCAGAGGTGCGCAGGACTTTGGCGGAAGCCCTGTCCGACGAGGACGACCTCGCCGTCGTCGGGGAGTGCGAGGACGGGTCACAGGTCGTGAAGGCCGCTGAGAGGCTACGACCCGACATCGTGTTCATGGACCTGTCCATGCCGGTGATGGGTGGGTTTGCGGCTACGGAAGCGCTGCGTGCCGCCCACTCCACAGCCCGGGTCATCATGTTGACCGGCGACGGCTGCGAGGCGCGCCTCCAGGCCGGGGTTGCCGGTGCTCGCGCCCTGGTGCCGAAGGGCACTCGTCTCGGTCCGCTGCTCCGCTGCCTGCGCACGGTCGCCGCCGACGGCACGGGCTGTCCCTACTGCCTGTGATGCCGTCGGGCACCTTGTCGACCTCTACCGTCGCGGACATCGGCGTTCGGCGACGGAGGCAGCGGCACGCGGCAGCCGGAGGTCTCGGACGCGCTGGCTCTTGCCGCTGTCGCTGAAGCCGCCCTCACGGCGGGCAAGGCCACCTTCTGTCCCACAGCGGCCCACTCAGGGCCCGTCGGCTCAGGGGTCCGTGGGTTCAGCCTCACGAGAATGGTCACGGTCCGCTGCGGCCGCCGCTCGGTCACGGTCGTCCTGCGCACGATCGGCGCGGGCGGCCTCACGGTCCCGAGCCGCCGCGATCCGATCGTGCTCCGCCGCGAGGCGGTCGGCCGCGTCGGCCGCCCGGTCGGCCTGAGCCCGCGCCCGGTCGTCCTCGGCCCATCCTCGGTAGCTCGCCTCGACCTCGACGTCGATGGCCCGCTGCTGCTCAGCCTCCTCGCTCAGCGTCCCGCCGGCCGGGGCGGCCCGGTCCCGCCCCCGCGCCTGCTCGGAACGGCGCTCGTCGGCAGCCGCCTCCCGACCTCCCGCGGCCGCGGCCCGCTCTCCGGCCCGCCGGTCTCGCTCAGCGGCCACCTCGTCGCGCTGGTGCGCCGCCTGCTCGCGTCCCAGAGCCGCCTCGTCCCGCCGAGCGGCCCGCTCGCGACGCCGGGCCGCGTCGTCCAGCGCCCGGTCGGCCGCGATCCGCCGCTGCTCGGCCCGCGCCACGTCCGTGGGATCGGGCGTGGTGTCCACCGGCCAGCGATCGGCTCGCAGGCGCTCGTGCTCGACGGCCTGCAGCGCCGCCGCGGCCTCGCTCAACAGCCCCCACGCATCCGCGAGACGGCCCTCCCGCAGAGCCCGCTCGGCCAGGGTGAGGTTCGTGGCGGCAACGCCGCTCTCGGTGGCGGCCACCGCCTCAGCGCCCTGGCTCAGTCCCTCTTGGAGTCGGCGAACGCGCTGCCGAAGGCGCTCGAAGGCCTCCTCGGCGTGACGGCGCTGCTGCTCCCGGCCTGCCCGCTCGACCGGCACGCGCTCCTCGGCGGCCCGCTCATCGGACCCGTTCATGCGCCGAGGATTCCCCTGACGAAGAACACGGACAAGAGCCTGTGCACGCGCCGTTCCGGACCTCCCGACTCACGGACACAGGCGTCCGTGAAGCCGCCTACAGGGCAGGGTCCAGCGGGGCGCCGAGCCCGTCGTCACAGCCGCGAGCGGGCAGGCGGACTGGCCGCACACCGACGCACTCGGCAGCCGTACTCATGACTACTGAGCGGCAGAACGCAGAGAGCCCCGGACGGCACCGCCGTCCGGGGCTCTCTGTGCGACAGGCTCAGACCCGGGTGGAGCCCCAGGACTCGAAGGCCTCCGACCAGCCGTCGACCGAGGTGAGCCGGCCGGCCGCCTCGCGGTAGCGGCGCTGCAGCTCGGGGAACTCCGCCGACATCTGCCGCAGCAGCCGCACCGACTGGGCGAACAGCCGGCGGAAGGCCTTCGGGTCGCGCTGGCGGAAGGTGACGCCGCGGCCGTCGGCGGTGCCCACGGTGGCGCTGTCGAGCCGGGAGAGCAGGAACCAGCGGGCGTCCTGGAAGGACAGGTTCAGCTGGGGGACCTCCCGGTTGACCGGGTCGACCGGGGTCGCGTTGTGCGCGATGGCCTTGACCAGGGTCGAGCCGATCGAGATCGGGTTGACCGGGATCTTCCGGAAGCGGATCGCCTCGGCGGCGCTCATCGACGGCAGCGGCAGGTCACCGGAGGACTTGAGCACCCGGCCGTCCGAGTGCGTGGCGCGCTTCTCCCGCGCCCGGACGACGGAGCCGGGCATGCCCTCGAAGAGCCCGTCGGCCCCGGCCAGGAAGTCGCGGTAGGCCATCTGGTGCAGCTCGACGGTCGAGTACTGCAGCGTCATGAGGAACCGCAGGTCGTGCTTGAGCATGTCGCGGAACATCGTGCCGCCGTGCTTGTGCGGCGAGTGCAGCGCGGCCGCGATCAGCCGGTTGCGGATGTGGAAGTAGGCCTGCCAGTCGCTGGCGTCGTCCTTGTCGCCCCACGACAGGTGCCAGATGGCCGCGCCCGGCAGCGAGACGGTCGGGAAGCCGGCGGCGAAGGAGCGCAGGCCGTACTCGGCGTCGTCCCACTTGATGAAGACCGGCAGCGGCATGCCGACCTTCTCGAAGACGGTCCGGGGGATGAGGCACATCCACCAGCCGTTGTAGTCGACGTCGATGCGCCGGTGCAGGTCCGGCGACTCGCGCAGCGTCCGCTCGCCGAAGTCGTGGAAGTACTCGGTGTTCGGGGCGTTGCGCCAGAAGAAGTTCGACCGGTCGACGATCTCGCCCATGGTGTGCAGCACCGATCGGTCCTGCAGGGCCAGCATCTGGCCGCCCACGAGCACGGGGTCCTTGGCGTAGGCCGCGAAGGCGCGGGCCCGGAGCAGGCTGTCGGGCTCGAGCTGGATGTCGTCGTCGAGCAGCACGTGGTGGGTGGCGTCGCTGGCGGTGAACGCCTCGTGCATCGTGCGGGCGAACCCGCCGCTGCCGCCGAGGTTGGGCTGCTCGACGATCCGCAGCCGGTCGCCGAGGGCCTCGGCCACGACCGGGTACCGGGCGGCGTCCTTCACGTGCTGGTTGCCCTGGTCGGCGACGACGGCCAGGTGCAGCAGGTCGCGCACGACCTCGTCCTCGACCAGCGCCTCCAGGGCGGCCACCGCGTCCACCGGGCGGTTGTAGGTGCAGATGCCCACCGACAGCCGCGGCTGCTCGGCCGGCGCCTGCGGGGCGTACCAGCCGGCGTCGCGGACCGTCGTCGGCTCGTCGGTGGTGACGTCGAACCAGTACCACCCGCCGTCGATGAACGGCGCGAGGTCGAGCTCGAACTCCAGCGTCCGCTCCTGGCCGCCCTCGTGGATCGCCCCGGTGACGTGCATCGACTCGCCGTCGGCCTTGGAGCGGTACACGTCGATCCGGCAGGTGCCCGACACGGTCACCCGCAGCACGATCGACTCGAGCACGCTCCAGCGGCGCCAGTAGCTGGCCGGGAAGGCGTTGAAGTAGGTGGCGAACGAGGTCTCCCAGCCGGCGCCGAGCTCCGCGGTGAAGCGGTCGCGGGCCTTGGCCCGGCCGGAGTTCGTCTCGTCGAGGTAGAGGCTGCGGACCTTGAGCTGGTCGGCCGGCCGCGGCATGAGCACCCGCTGGACCAGCTGCACCGCCTTGCCGGGCGTGAGCTCCTCCTCGCGCGGCTCGGTGACCACCTCGGGGGAGACCGGCGCGTCGGCCGCTGGGGTGGTGTCGGTCGTCGTCATGAGGTCGATCAGTCCTCCAGGCGGCCGTCGAGCGAGCCGCCCTGGTCGAAGAACGGGCGGATGCGGTTGTCGAACATGGTCAGCGCCGAGCCGATGGCCATGTGCATGTCCAGGTACTTGTACGTACCCAGCCGGCCGCCGAAGAGGACCCGCTTCTCCGCGGCCTCCTTCTTGGCCAGCTCGCGGTAGCGGTCCAGCTTCGCCCGGTCCTCGGGGGTGTTGATCGGGTAGTACGGCTCGTCCCCGGTCTGGGCGAACCGGGAGTACTCGCGGACGACGACGGTCTTGTCCGCGGGGTAGTCCCGCTCCGGGTGGAAGTGCCGGAACTCGTGGATCCGGGTGAAGGGCACGTCCTCGTCGGCGTAGTTCATCACCGACGTCCCCTGGAAGTCGCCGATGGGCAGGACCTCGGTCTCGAAGTCCAGCGTGCGCCAGCCGAGCTCACCGGCCTCGTAGCCGAAGTACTTGTCGATCGGGCCGGTGAACACCGTGGGGACGTCCGCGGGCAGGTCGTCGCGGACGTCGAAGTAGTCGGTGGACAGCCGCACCTCGATGTTCGGGTGGTCGGCCATCCGCGTCAGCCAGGCGGTGTAGCCGTCCTTCGGCAGGCCCTCGTAGGTGTCGTTGAAGTACCGGTTGTCGAACGTGTACCGGACCGGGAGGCGGGCGATGACCGCGGCCGGGAGCTCGGTCGGGTCGGTCTGCCACTGCTTCTTGGTGTACCCGCGGATGAACGCCTCGTAGAGGGGGCGGCCGATCAGCGAGATCGCCTTCTCCTCGAGGTTGGCCGCCTCGGCGGTGTCGATCTCACCGGACTGCTCGGCGACCAGCGACCGGGCCTCGTCGGGGGAGAAGCTGCGGCCGAAGTACTGGCAGATCGTGGCCAGGTTGATCGGCAGCGAGTAGGTCTTGCCGTCGTAGATGCTGAACACCCGGTGCTGGTAGTTCGTGAACTCGGTGAACTGGTTCACGTACTGCCACACGCGCTCGTTCGAGGTGTGGAACAGGTGGGCGCCGTAGACGTGCACCTCGATGCCGGTCTCGGGCTCGGGCGCCGAGTAGGCGTTCCCACCGATGTGGTCGCGCCGGTCGAGCACCAGCACCTTCTTGTCCAGCTGGCTGGCCACCCGCTCGGCGACCGTCAGGCCGAAGAATCCGGAGCCGACGACGACGAGGTCAGGTCTCGCTGAGGTCACAGGAGTCGACGGTACCTGGACACGCTCGGTGAGCCATCTCGGGAACGGCGATCCCTGTGCCCCGCGGGACGGCTGCCACGGGCGTGATCGACGGCCACCGCGGCGTCGCGCGCTGGTCACCTGCCCGTCGTCAGGGCGTGTACAGGACGAAGGCGCCCGGCCCCATCCACGCCGACGTGGACGGCCAGTCGCCGTCGGCGTCCAGGCCGGCGATCCAGCCCAGCGCGAGCTCGGGCCGGGCCGCGGGCACGGAGCGGTCCAGGTTGGTGAAGTTGAGCTCGAGCAGGGTCCGCATCAAGGAGCCAGCCTCGGCCTCGCGCTGGTCGATCTGCGGCAGCAGCGTGCCCCGGTCGGAGAACGGGTCGACGACGTCGCAGCGGCAGTAGTAGGCGATCGTGCCGATCTCGCCGGGACTGCGGATCACCTGGTCGTCCACCCGGGTGGCGAGGTCCCGCCCGATCCCCTCGTACTGCGCGGGCGTGGCCCAGTTGGTGGTAATCGGGACCGTCGTCCACGGCAGGCCCCGTTGCAGCAGGAAGGCCACCTCCGTGGCCACGAGCAACGCGGCGGCGGCGCCGGGGAGGAGCGCCGGGAGCCACCGGCGGGCTGCCGTCGCCCGCGCGGCCACCACCCCGCCGGCGACCGCGGCGACGACGGTCAGCGCGCCCACCGACGGCGCGTAGTACCAGTGGTACGGCGGGGGAGCGAGCAGCGAATAGGCCACGTAGTGGGCCACCCCGCCGGCGCCGAGGACGACGACCCGGCCGAGCCCCGGTCGGCCGGCCCACCGCCGCACCGCGGGCAACGGCCAGGCGAGCAGGGCGACCAGCCCGACCGCCACCGGGGCGGCGGAGAGCAGCACGGCGGCGGGGAAGGGGCCGAGGTAGAGCTCCGGGCCGTTGAGGAAGGTCCAGGGTCCCCACGAGTAGCTCGAGGAGGTCTTGATCACCAGCGTGTCAGGGACCAGCGCGCCCAGGGCCAGCCAGCTGAACAGGTACCAGGGCGCGGCGGCGACCACCGCGGTCAGGACGACGGGCAGCGTGCGCCGCCGCAGGTGCCGGTCGGTCAGCCAGAGCAGCAGCGGGAAGACCAGCAGGTCCATCCGGGTGAGCGTCAGCGCCGCGGTGAGCACCCCGAAGGCCACGGCACGGTGCTCGAGAGCGGCGACGACCGTCCACACCAGCAGCGTCACCCCGAGGGTCATCTCCATGCCGACGGCCGACAGCGTCAGCGGGGAGAACAGCAGCAGGGCGTGCGCCACCGGGGCGGTCGCCCAAGGCAGGTCCAGCCGGCGCGCCAACCGCAGCAGGCCCGCCGCCTGCAGCGCGTTGAGCACCACGAACACCACACCCAGCGCCCACACCGCGTCACGCACCACCACCGTGGCCAGCCCCAGCACCAGCACGTTGAGCGGCGAGGTGGCGCTGTTGGCCGTTCGGGACGGGAGCAGCCCCCAGTGCAGGTCCTCGGCCAGGTTCCGGGCGTAGGACAGGGTGATGTACGTGTCGTCGATCAGGCTGCGGTGGACGACCAGGAAGCACAGCGCTGCCAGCACCCCCGCGAGCGCGGGCACGGCGAGCCGCTCGCGGCCGGAGCCCGCCCTCCGGACGGTGGGGCGCGGCGCGTCGACCGCGGCGTCGGGCATCGGCACGGGACCTGAGCTCCTCCTGTGGGTGTGCCGACCCTAGCGGCGGTCCCGACCCCCCGTCCTGTCCCGGCGGCGCGTGGGAGGACCCCGCTAGGGTCGGCACACGTGAGCGCATCTCCGGGAGGACCGCCGTTGCGGGTCGTGGCGGTCACCTACTCACCCGGAGCGGCCCTCGAGGGCTTCATCGGCTCGCTGGCGCAGGCGACGACGCGCCCGGTCGACGTGGTGCTCGCCGACAACGGATCCACCGACGGCGCGCCGGAGCGGGCGGTGGCCGACCACCCGAGCGTGCGGCTGCTGCGCACCGGGGGGAACGTCGGCTACGGCGCGGCGGTGAACGCGGCCCTCGCCGACCTCCCCGCGGGCCACGCGATCGTGGCCAACCCCGACGTCCGCTTCGCCCCCGGGGCGATCGACGAGCTGCTGGCGGTCGCCGCCCGCTGGCCGCGGGCCGGCACGGTCGGCCCGGCGATCCTCACCCCGGCCGGCGACCTCTACCCGTCGGCCCGGGACCTGCCGCGGCTGTCGACCGGGGCCGGGCACGCGCTGCTCGGCTGGGTCTGGCCGGGCAACCCCTGGACGGCGAGCTACCGGCGCGAGCGGGAGGCGCCGACGGAGCGCCCCGCGGGCTGGCTGTCCGGGTCGTGCCTGCTCGTGGACCTCGAGGCGTTCTGGTCGGTGGGGGGCTTCGACCCCGGCTACTTCATGTACTTCGAGGACGTCGACCTCGCCGAGCGGATGGGCCGGCGAGGGTGGCTGCACGTCTACGCACCCTCCGCCGTCGTCGTCCACGAGGGTGGGCACAGCACCCGGCGTGAACCGGGCCGGATGCTGCGGGTGCACCACGAGAGCGCGCTGCGCTACCTGTCCCGGCAGTACCCGGGCGCGCGGTACGCGCCGCTGCGGCTGCTGCTGCGGACCGGCCTGTCGGCCCGGCTGCTGCTCTCCCACGTCAACGGCCGGATCGCCAGCGGCGCGACCTTCGTCCGCCGGCTCGACCCGCCGCAGCTGCCCGGCCGGGAGGACCGCCCGTGAGGCACGCGGTGGTCATGGCCGGCGGCTCGGGGACCCGGCTGTGGCCGCTGTCCCGCGGGGGCCGGCCCAAGCAGCTGCTCGACGTCGTCGCCGACGAGGGCGGGTCGGCGCACAGCCTGTTGGCCGAGGCTTTCGGCCGGCTGGAGGCGGTGCTCCCCGCCGAGCAGATCTGGGTGTGCACCGCCGCCCGCTACGGCGACCAGGTGCGCGCCGCCCTCCCGCGGCTGCGCCCGGACCGGCTGGTGCTCGAGCCGGTCGCCCGCGACACCGCCAACGCCGTCGGGCTGGCCGCGGCGCTGGTCGCCGAGGTCGACCCGGACGCCGAGCTCGCCGTGGTCAGCGCCGACCACGTCATCCGGCCGGTCGAGCGGTTCGCCGCGGCGCTGGCGACCGCCTACGACGCCCTGGCGGCCCGGCCCCGCGCGCTGGTCACCCTCGGCATCCGGCCCACCGCGCCGGCCACCGGGTTCGGGTACGTCCAGCAGGGCGCGGCCACCGAGGTCCCCGGGGTCGCCGAGGCCGCGGCGTTCCGGGAGAAGCCCGACCGGGCCACCGCCGAGGAGTACCTGGCCTCGGGGCAGTACCTGTGGAACTCGGGCATGTTCGTCTGGCGGGCGCGCACCGTGCTCGACGCCCTGACCGAGCACCTGCCCGAGACCGCCGACGGGCTCGCCCGCGTCGTCGCCGCCCCGGCCGGGCCCGCGCGCGACGCCGTCCTGGCCGAGGTGTTCCCCACGCTGCCGAAGATCAGCGTCGACTACGCCGTCCTCGAGCCCTCGGCCACCGAGCCCGGGCGGGTGCTGGTGGCCGACCTGGACGTCGACTGGCTCGACGTCGGCTCCTGGCCCGCGCTGGCCGCCACCCTGGAGACGGTGGGGGGCAACGCGGTGCGCGGCCTGGCCGTGATACTCGACGGCGCCGGCAACATCGTCTTCAGCGACGACCCCGACCACCTGGTCGCCCTCGTCGGGGTGCGCGACAGCGTCGTCGTCCACACCGCCGACGTCACGATGGTCTGCCCGGTGGCCGACGCCGAGCGGGTGAAGCAGCTGCTGGCCGCCGTGGAGGAGCGGCACGGGTCCCGGTTCAGCTGACGCCCGTGGTTAGCCTGCCGGTCATGAAGGACTTCGACGTCGCCGCTGTCGTCTCCGGTGGGGCCTCCGGCCTCGGGGAGGCCACGGTGCGGGCCCTGACCGCGCGGGGCGCGGCCGTGACCATCCTCGACCTGCAGGAGGACAGGGGCGAGAAGCTCGCCGCCGAGCTGGGCGGGCACACCACCTTCGTCCGCACCGACGTCACCGACCCCGCGTCGGTGGAGGCGGCGGTCGCCGAGGCCACCGGCAAGGACCGGCCGCTGCGGATCGCGGTCAACTGCGCCGGCATCGGCTGGGCGCAGCGCACGGTGGGCAAGGGCAACGTCCCGCACGACTTCGACCCGTTCGTCCGCACCGTGATGGTGAACCTGGTCGGGACCTTCAACGTGCTCCGGCTGGCCGCAGCCGCGATGTCCGCCACCGAGCCGGGGGAGGACGGCGAGCGCGGGGTCGTCGTCAACACCGCCTCGATCGCCGCCTACGACGGGCAGATCGGGCAGATCGCCTACTCCGCGTCCAAGGGCGGCATCGTCGGGATGACGCTGCCGGCCGCGCGCGACCTCGCCGGCGTCGGCGTCCGCGTGTGCACGATCGCCCCCGGGCTGGTCGACACCCCGCTGCTGGGCAGCCTGCCCGAGGAGGCGCGCCAGAGCCTGTCCGCGGGCATACCCTTCCCCAAGCGCCTGGGTCGCCCGTCGGACTTCGCCGAGCTGGCCCTGGACATCGTCGAGCACGGCTACCTGAACGGCGAGGTCATCCGGATGGACGGCGCGCTCCGGATGGCACCGCGCTGAGTCCCTCTTCCCCGGGGAGCACCACCTGAGCACCACCACCCTCGAGGCGCCGGTCTTCGAGGACGTCTGGCGGCCCGACTGGCCGCTGGACGTCCGCCGGACCCTCCACCCGCACCAGCGCAGCGCGAGCGACCCGACGCTGCGGCACACCGACGGCGCGACCTGGCGCACGGTGAGCACCCCCGACGGCCCGGCCACCGTGCGCATCACCGTGTGCTCCGGCGAGGTCCGGGTGACCGCGTGGGGCCAGGGGGCGGAGCGGGCCGGGGCGGCGGTCCCGGAGTGGCTGGGGGCCGCCGACCGGCCGGAGGAGTTCGACCCGGGCGGGCACCCGCTGCTGACCCGGCTGCACCGCACCACGCCGTGGCTGCGGCTGGGCAGCACCGGCCGCACCTGGGACGCGCTGGTGCCCGCCGTCCTGGAGCAGAAGGTCACCGTCGTCGAGGCGCACCGGGTGTGGCGGGCGCTGCTGCGGCTGGCCGGCGAGCCTGCGCCCGGCCCGGCGCCGGAGGGGATGCGGGTGATCCCCTCACCGCGGCGGCTGCTGGACGTCACCGACTGGGAGTGGCACCGGTGCGGCCTCGACGGGGCCCGCCGCCGTGCGCTGCGGGCGGTCGCCGGCGTCGCCTCGCGGCTGGAGCCCGACCACGCCGGCGACTCACCCACGCTGCAGCGCAGGATGCGCACCGTGCCGGGCATCGGCGTCTGGACGGCGGCCGAGGTGGTGCAGCGGGTGTTCGGCTGCCCGGACACCGTCAGCTACGGCGACTACCACCTGAAGAACCAGGTCGGCTTCGCGCTGAGCGGCGCCACCCGGACCGACGACGACGGGATGATGGCGCTGCTCGAGCCGTGGCGCGGACAGCGCCAGCGGGTGGTGCGGCTGCTGCTGGCCGGTGGCGTCGCGCGCGCACCGCGGTTCGGGCCGCGCAACGCCCCGAGCGACCACCGCCGCATCTAGGAGGACCCCCTGCCCCCATGCCTCGCGGGCTCGGCGCGGGGCCCTGCAGGGGGCCGTTCCAGAACGTCACCTGGCTCGCGGCGAGCCTGTGGGCGGGGCCGGCCCGGCGGGCTGCGTTCGGCGCACCCCGGCCGTGGCTGCCCGGGAGCGCGGCCGGCATCGCATAACGTCCTCCCAGCGTCTCGCACACCCGCCGAGACGCGCCGTCCCGCCCCTGCCTCGCCGGCCGGCCGCCGCGCGGCCGGCCGGACGCTGCGCCGGGCGGACACCGCCTTCCTTCGAGCCGAGTGGTGGATGGGCTGTGCACACCGTCCCGCGGACCCCGACGAGGTCCCGCACCGAACCCGCGCCGGCGGCGCTCCGTGCCGGTCGCCTCGCCCGCCTGGCCCTCGCCCTGCGCGCGCCGGCCGCCTACGTGGTCGCCCAGCTGGCCGTCCTGCGACTGCTGGAGACGGCCTCGCCGCGGTTCTTCGTGCACGAGCCGCACCGCCTGGTGTTCTTCTCCGACGTCCAGGCGCAGTTCCTCCCGGTGATGTGGTGGATGGGGCGCCACGCCGATCCGCTGTCGCCGCCGCTGGTCGACCCCGACGTGGGCGGCAACGGCAACTTCACGGCGGACATGCAGTACGGGGCGCTCGACCCGCTGCACTGGGTCGTCCTGCGTGCGCTGGCCGCCGCCGACGACTTCGTGCTGTTCTCGTGGGCCCTGGCTGCCGGCACGCTCACCCTCACCGGTCTCGGCGTGCTGGCGGTGCTGCGCCGGGCCGGCGTCCGCGCCACGGTCGCCGTCCCGACCGCGCTCGGCGCCGTCACGAGCGGGTTCCTGCTGTTCTTCGGCAGCGACTGGTGGCCGGTGCTGTGGACCGCCCCGGCCTTCCCGTGGCTCTGGTACGGGCTGCTGCGCCGGGACCTGATCGGTGCGCTGGTGGCGGGGACCAGCACGTGGGTGCTGCTCAACGGCGGCAACGTGTACCTGGTGCCCTTCGGGGTGGTCCTGGTCGTCACGGTGGTCGTCCTGGAGGTCCGCGCCCGCGGCTCGCTGCCCGCCGCCCTGCGCCAGCGGTGGCTGGGGGGAGCCCTGCTGGCCATGACCGGCGGCGCGGTGGCCGCCGCGCCCACGCTGTTGACCGTCGCGCAGCTGGGGCCCTTCGCCGGCCGGCCGCACGAGCAGAGCCTGCTGGGCAACACCGCCTTCGGGGTCCCCAACGCGCTCGACGTCGTCGTCGGCGGGGCCAGCCTGCACGCCATCGTCAACGACTGGCTGGGCGCCGTGCAGCAGACGCCGGCCTTCGCCACCTTCGTCGTCGCCCTGCCCGCGCTGGCCCTCGTGGACTGGCGTCGCGCCCTCCACCACCCCGTCGTGCTCACCGCCCTCGTGCTCGTCGCGAGCGCGGCGCTGGCGACCCAACTGCCCGCCGTCGTGGGCGTGCTGCGCATCCCGTTCCGCTACGTCCTGGTCGTCCACCTGGTGCTGCCGGTGCTCGCCGCCGTGGGGGTCACGGTCGCCCCGCAGCTGACCAGACGGCGGCTGACCGTGGCCGGGCTGCTCGTCGCCGGGCAGGCCGCCCTCGCGCTCTCCCGGGCGCCGGCCCTCGTGCGCTGGCACGCCATCGCCCTGGTCGTCGCCGCCGCCGCGCTGGCCGCCTTCGTGGTCGTCCTGCGGCCGGGGACACCGGCCCGCCGCCGGCTCGTGGCGGGCGCGGTGGTCTGCCTCGCGGCGGGCAGCCAGGTGTTCGTCGGCCTGGGCCAGCTCGTGGACATCCACGCGGCGGTCCAGGCCCGGTTCCCCGAGCAGATCCGCTTCCAGGGCAGCGGGTACGACCTGGGCACCACCGTGGCCGACGTCCGGGACCACGCCCTCGAGGTGGACGCCGCGGTGACCGTCCTGCAGTACGACAGCCTCGACCTGCCGCCGGCGGTCCGGCAGACGGGCGGGGTGCTCTACGGGGAGGCCAACCTGCTGGCCGGCCTGCGGACGGGCTTCGGGTACTCGGCGGTGAAGCACACCGGCACGGTCGACCTCGAGTGCGGCGGGAAGCCCACCTGCGTCCGCCTCCTGGAGCCGGCCCCGGTGCAGGGCGGCGTCCCCTGGCTGGACCTGGTCGCCGCCGACCGGGTCTACGTGTCGATGGCGGCTCCGCGGGAGGTCGTCGACCACCTCGAGTCCAGCCCGCTGTTCGAGTCCCGCGGGACGGTGCGGGGCTACGCGCTCTACGCCCGGGTCCAGCCGCTGACCGGCCGCGTGACCTGGACCGAGGGCGTCGACGTCGATCCGGGGGAGTGGACGTCGACGTTCGCCGCGCTCGGTCGCGACCAGGAGCGCTACCGCGTCACCACCGGCGACGACGCCGGCCGGGTCGTGCTGCGGGTGCCGTACTGGCCGGGGTACGCCGCCGCCGTCGACGGCGAGCGCGTCCCGGTCACCGCGCTGGGGGACTCGCTGCTCGCGGTGGAGCTGCCCGCCGGGCTGACCGACGCCGCTCTCACCGTGCGCTACGAGCCGCTCGGCGTGCGCCTGTTCTGGCCGCTGCAGGCCGCCGGGCTGGTGCTGCTTGCCGGCGGCGCCGTGCTCGCCGGGCGCCGCTCCGCGACGGACCGTCCGCTGGGGACTACCTGAGCCGGTCGTCGAGCAGGCGCAGCAGGTAGTCGCCGTAGCCGCTCTTGCCCAGCGGCTCGGCGGCGCGGCGCAGGCCGTCGTCGTCCAGCCAGCCCTGCCGCCAGGCGACCTCCTCGATGCAGCCGATCTTGAGGCCCTGCCGCTCCTCGACCACGGAGACGAACTCGGTGGCCTGGCGCAGCGAGGCGAACGTCCCGGTGTCGAGCCAGGCGGTGCCGCGGTCGAGAGCCGTGACGGTCAGCCGGCCCTCACGCAGGTAGTGCTCGTTGACGGCGGTGATCTCCAGCTCGCCGCGGGCGCTGGGGGTGATGCCCTTGGCGACCTCGACGACGTCGCCGGCGTAGAAGTACAGGCCCGGGACGGCGTAGGCACTCTTCGGGCTCGCCGGCTTCTCCTCGATCGACAGCACCCGGCCGGCGGCGTCGAACTCCACCACGCCGTAGTCCTGCGGGTTGGCCACGTGGTAGGCGAAGACGTGCCCGCCCTCGGGCTCGGGCAGCCGGGACAGGGCGGTGCCCAGCCCGGCGCCGTAGAAGATGTTGTCGCCCAGCACCAGCGCGGCGGCCTCGCCGGCGAGGAAGTCCGCGCCGATGAGGAAGGCCTGCGCCAGCCCCTCGGGCTGGGGCTGGACGGCGTACTCGATGCGCATGCCCAGCCGGCCGCCGTCGCCGAGCAGGTGCCGGAAGGCCTCCTGGTCGCCCGGGGTGGTGATGACCAGCACCTCGCGGACGCCGGCCATCATCAGCGTCGAGAGCGGGTAGTAGACCATCGGCTTGTCGTAGACCGGCATCAGCTGCTTGCTGACCGCCTGGGTGATCGGGAACAGGCGACTGCCGGTGCCCCCGGCCAGGATGATCCCGCGCATGATCACCGACGCTACCGGCGGCGGCCGGTCAGGGAGCCGGGGAACCCAGCCACAACCTCCCGACGAGTGAGGTGCCGCCGGCGGTCGCGACCGGCTCCCAGCGCGTCGTCCAGCCCTCGGCGTGCAGCTGCACGATCACCGCGCCGACCAGCGCGCCCAGGTTCAGCGCGTGCGTCGTCGTCGCCCGGTCGGGCAGGTGGACGTCGACCACGCCGTCGCCCTCCCCGCCGTAGCGCAGGACCACGGGGAACTCCGGCAGCGCCGCGACCGCGACCCGGAACGCCTCCGCGACGGCGTCCAGCTCGCCCGGACGCGGCACCAGGTCGTCGGCCGGGGCGCGGCTGGGCACCAGGTCCCGGCTGCCGTACGGGAAGAGGTCGCCGGGGCCGAGCCGGACCAGCGGGCGGGTGCCGGGGTCGTCCTCCGGTGGCGAGAAGCGCAGCCCGCGGACGACGGCGACCGGGATCCCGCCCAGCTTGCCCTTCACCAGGTCGGCCGCGGCGGCCAGCTCGTCGACGACGGCCACCTGCGTGGTCTCCAGCCGGTTGCCGTGCGGGTCGACGTCGCCGCGGTGGTCGAGCAGGGCGGGGATGCCCGCCGACCCGACCGCGACGTCGGTCAGCCCCTCCCGCCAGGTGCGGCCGAAGGTGTCGCTGACGACCACCGCCACCTCCACGCCGAGCAGCTCGCCCAGCCGGGCTCGCAGGGACCGCGCCGAGGCGTCGGCGTCCTCCGGCAGCAGCACCAGCGCGTCGCCGGGCACGTTGGAGGCGTCGATGCCGGCGGCGGCCACCACCCAGCCCTGCGGCGTCTCCACGATCCTCAGCGGCCCTCGCCGGGCGACCACCCGCACGGTCTGCGCGTCGATGGCCCGCTGCCTCGCGGCCTCTCGGTCGGTGCCCGGCTCCACGGGCACCAGGCGGCCCTCCACCTTGGAGACCACCTTGGAGGTCACGACGACGACGTCGCCGTCGGCCAGCCACGGCGCGGCGCCGGCGATCGCCGCGGCCAGGTCGTCGCCGGGGGAGAACTCCGGCAGCCCGCGCACCGGCAGGACGGTCAGGGCGTCTGCAGGCCCGCCCGCAGGGGCATGCCGCGAGCTCGCGAGGGGCGGGGAGCAGGGGGGTCCTTGTTCAGACACCAGCGGCATCCAGGGCGGCCCGGGCCAGCGCGGCGGTGGCCTGCGGGTCGGTCATGAGCAGCGGCACGGCCCGGACGTCGACGCCGGGCACCTCGGCCACGTCGCCGGTGTGCACGAGCCACGCGTCGAGCAGCCCGCCGTCGGCGCGGGCCCCGTAGTGCCGGCCGACGCCCTCGGCGCTGACCTCGACGCCGACCACCGGCAGGCAGCGGTCGGCCATCCCGCGGACCGCGGCCCCCGAGACGATCGGCGAGACCCCGACGACCCGGCCCGGCGTGGCCAGCAGCGCCTCCCGCAGCCCGGGCACGCCCAGGACCGTGCCGATCGACACCACCGGGTTGGACGGCGCCAGCAGCACCGCGTCGGCCGCGGCGAACGCCTCGGCCACCCCCGGCGCCGGCCGGGCGGAGTCCGCGCCCACCTGGACGAAGGCCGAGGCGTCGAGCGCGGCGCGGTGGCGCACCCACCACTCCTGGAAGTGGATCGCCTGCTGCCGGCCGCTGTCCGGGTCGGTCACGACGACGTGGGTCTCCACCCGCTGGTCGCTCATCGGCAGCAGCGCCACGCCCGGCTGCCAGCGGTCGCACAGCGCGGCGGTCACCTGGGACAGCGGGTAGCCGGCGTCGAGCATGCGGGTGCGGACCAGGTGGGTGGCGAGGTCCCGGTCGCCGAGGCCGAACCAGGTCGGCTCCGCGCCGTAGGCGGCCAGCTCCTCCTTGACCGTCCAGGTCTCGCCGGCCCGTCCCCAGCCGCGCTCGGCGTCGATGCCGCCGCCGAGGGTGTACATGACCGTGTCCAGGTCGGGGCAGATCCGCAGCCCGTGCATCGTCACGTCGTCGCCGGTGTTGACGACGGCGGTGATGCGGGCCTCGGGCGCGGCGGCCCGGACACCGGACAGGAACCGGGCCCCGCCGACCCCTCCGGCGAGCACGACGATCTGCACGAAAGTCATCGTGCCCGATGGGCAGTTGTCGACTGTTTGGCGGGCGTGTCGAGGGGTGGGACGAGAAGTGACGAACAGGGCGTGACGGGTGGGGCAGGTGTGGCGAGTCGCTTACACCGAGCGAAGTTGACGCCTACGCAACGACACGCGTGTAATTCCGGCGGTGTCATCGAGTGCTGAGCGGCCCGGGAACGTCCCGAGGAGCGCACTTCGGGACGAGAGCGAGAGGGGACGCATCGTCATGGCAGAGGTCTCGTGGCTTCGCGACTACGTCAGCGCTTCGGAGCGCAACGCCGACCGGGGGCCGGCCGGCCCGGGCCAGGCGTTCGCCGGCCTGTGGAGCCTGGGCCTCGAGGCCGATGCCCAGTCGTGGCAGGAGCGGGCCCTCTGCGCGGAGACCGACCCGGAGGCGTTCTTCCCCGAGAAGGGCGGTTCCACGCGCGAGGCCAAGAAGATCTGCACCGGCTGCGAGGTCAAGGCCGAGTGCCTCGAGTACGCGCTGGCCAACGACGAGCGCTTCGGCATCTGGGGCGGGCTGTCCGAGCGTGAGCGCCGCCGCCTGCGCCGCCGCGCCGTCTGAAGGACCTCGTCCTCCGCCCGACACTCACGCGGCGTGTTCGCCGACCCGGCCCCCTGCAGGGACCCGACGCGAGCGTGCGAGCGGTGGGGGGCAGGGGGTCCTTTCACTGACACCAGCGCCGAGCAGTTCCACAGCCGCCGACGGATCGCCGTCGGCGGCTGTGGTGCCATTCGGGGTGTGACGGGGACACGGGTGGCCGCCGGCCGGGCCGAGGTCGTGCGGGAGCTGCGCGCGGCCGGCCCCCTGCTGGCCCGCGTCCGCGCCCCCGTCCCGGCGCGGCCGCCGTGGCTCACCGCCGTGCTCAACGCGCAGTCCCCGCGCCGCTGGGCCGGCGTCCGGCCGCTGGCCGTCGCCGTGGACCGGCCCGGCTCCGGCGCGACGGCGGAGACGGCGGCCCTGGCCGCGCTCGTCCTGCACGGCCGCGGCCCGCGGGTGCTGGTCACGCTCCTCGGCGACGGCGTCGGCCCGGTGCCCCCGGGCTCGGCGCCGGCCCGGGTGCCGGTGCGTGACGACGCGGCCGCGGCGCAGCTGGCCACCGGCGTCCTGGACCTGGTCGAGAGCCTGCGCCGGCCCTGGACCCTGCGGCTGACCGGCCTGCCGCTCGGCGACCCCACGACCCGCGAGCTCGGCCGGCTGCGCCCGGAGACCGCCTTCGCCAACGCCCGCAGCGCGACGCTCGTCGACGCCCTCGACGAGGTCGGCCCCGTGGACCGCAGCCGCGACCCGCGCGAGCTGGAGCGGTGGCTGCCGCAGCTGCTGGCCCGCGAGCCCGACCCGCGGGCCCGGTCCTTCCTGCGGGCGTCGGCGCGGCTGCACGCGGCGATCGGCCAGCTGGAGGTCGCCGTCCTCTCCGACGGCGGGCGGCTGCGCGCGGGGCTGCTGGTCCTCGACGACGGCATCGACCGCCGTCCGTGGTGGGGCTTCTCCGACGTCGGCGGGCTCCGGCGGGAGATGGGCGCGCCGCTGGTGACGGTGAGCCTGGACGGCGGCCGGCCGGCCGAGCTGCTCAGTCGCCGTACCGGACGACATTGACCCCCGGTGCGTCGACCGTCGTCGCCCGGTCGGTGCCCAGGAAGAGGGTCCCCTCGGCGGCCGCGCGGCCGTCGCGCACCTCGGCGGCGGGCGTGACGGTCACCGTCAGCTCGTAGACCCGCCCCGTGTACGCCGGTGCGGTCCCGATCGGCCGGGTGTAGGTGGGGAACCGGCCGGTCAGCCGGACGTCGTCCCCCTCGCGGGTCACGGTCAGCGCGGGGGAGGGCAGGTCGGCGTACTCCGTCCTCGACCGCACGCACCCGGCGGCCTCCGGGTCGGCCGGCGCGGTGTCGGTCAGGCAGTTCCAGGTCGGGAACCGGACGTGCGCCAGCGCCACGTCGTGCTCGGCCGGGCCACCGGCGGCCGTCACGCTCACCGTGGGGTAGGCGACGGTGACGCCGACGGCGTGCTCCTCGACGACGACGCCGCCGAAGCCCAGGGTCGCGGTCACGCCGTCCGCACCGAGGGGGATCGACCGGCTGGCCAGCGCGCCCGCGCCGGACTCGCCGGGCAGCGGGTCCGACGGGACGCCGGGCAGCGCCGGCAGCGGGGCGGCCGTCGTCGGCCCGACCGTGGGCCGGGGGACCGACGACGGCGCGGGCGGCGCCGCCGCGGAGGGGTCCCCGCCCACGAGCGCGGCCACCAGCGCGACGGTGGCGACGAGCACCAGGGCCGCCGCGGCCATGCCCGCCACCGCCCGACCGGCGCCGGGCGCGTCGTCGGCCGGGGGAGTCGGGGCGGACGACGGGGGCTCGGCGGCCGCGGGCGCGGTCGCCGGTGTGCCCGGGGGTGCCTCGAGGAAGCCGGGCAGGTCGTCGTGCGGATAGCGGCTCCGCGGCCGCTCGGGGGGCGGCGGCGCGGCCGGGGCGACCGGCGCCCGCGACCGTCCTCGGCGGTTGCGCAGCCCCACCGCGACCAGCCCGGCCAGCGCGAGCAGCGCCACGCCCAGCACGACCCAGGGCACGGCGGCCGGCGCGGAGGAGTCCATCCCGGCAAGCATCGCAGGGGGCGTCCGCGACCCCGGGCAGGCGACCGGCCGGGGGCGCGCGCTCCGTGCGCGGCCCGGGAGGGGCTGGGACGATCCCTCCGGTGAACACCAGCAGCGGGGCGACGGCGGCCGAGGCCGCGGTGCGGGAGAGGGTGGGCGCGCTGCTCACCGAGCTCGGCGTCGACCAGCCGCTCACCGCGGCCACCGACCTGTCCGCCTCGCTGGGCGTGCTGCAGGGCGTGCTGGCCGACCGGGTGGTCGACCTCGCGGTCACCGAGAGCGGGCGCCGTCGGCTGAGGGCGGAGCTGCGCGGACGGCGCTGGGCCGAGGAGCGGCAGATCGGCGTCCCCGAGGTCCTGGCCGCCGCCGACGACGGCCGGTGGCTGCTGTCGCGCCGGGTGCACCCGGGACCGACCGGCGGTCCGCAGTGGACCGAGGCCGCGGTCGACGCCGCGGTGCGCATCGCCCCGCTGCCGGGGCCGTCGGGCAGTCCCTGGCAGCCGCCGGCCCGCCCGGCGTTGCGCCGCGCGCGGGCCACGGTGGGCGACACGGGCCGGCTGGTGCGCGCGGGGATCCGGCTGGGAGAGCTGCGCGCGGTGCGGGCCGCGGCGGCCCAGCTGCCGCTGTCGGAGGTCACGCACGGGGACCTGCGCGCCGCCAACGCCCTCCTCGACGACGAGGGCCGGATGGTGGTGCTGGAGTGGACCGGCGTGCGCCCGGGCCCGCGGCACCGCGACCTGCTGACCCTGTGGGCGAGCACCGTCGGCGACGAGGACCGGGCGCAGATCGCCCGGGTGGTCCTCGACCGGACCGCGGGGTGGGAGGAGCCCGACGTGGGGCTGCTGTGGCACGCGGTGGCCCTCGAGCAGCTGGTCGCCCGGATCACGCGGGCCGACCGCGGTGACGGGCTCGACCTCGCCTTCTGCCGGGCGCGGCTGGCCGACGCGCGGGGCATCGCCGCCGAGCTCGGCAGTCCGGTCCAGACCCGCTGACCCCGCCGCGAACCCGCGCGGCCGTCTTCGTTCAGCCGGTGGGGTCGATCTCCTCGGGGTCCCGGCCCAGCAGCACGGCGACCTGGTCGACGACGACGTCGCGCACGAGGTCGGCGAGGTCGTCGCGGTCGTGCGCCCGCAGTTCCAGCGGCCGCCGGTAGACCACGATCCGCGGGGCGACCTCGCGGCCGTCCTCGCGGTGGGCCGGCAGCACCCGGGCCAGCGGGACGCTGCCGTCGTCGAGCACGTCGGCGTCCAGGACGACCTCGTCGGGGCTGGTGTGCTCGACCCACGGGACGTCCTCGACGGCGAACTCCACGCCGGCCAGTTCCTTCTCCCACCGGCGCTCGAGGTCCTCGACCGCGTCGAGCACGAGGTCGTCGAACTGCTCGGCGCGGCTGCGGGCCAGCGGCACCCCGTCGGGGACCAGACGCCCGCGCAGGCCGCGGCCGTGCCGGTCGCGGCGGGAACGGGCGGGTCGGGTCATGGCGTGTGCGAGCGTACGGCCGGTGCGGACGGGTGTGCGCTCCGGAGGCCCCTCCGCCGGTCCCCGCGGCGTCGTCCCGGGCCGGGGCGTCCGTGACCGTCGTGGAGGATGTGGCTGCTGCTCCACCGGGGCCGAGAAACCCGGTGTGCCTGATGCCAACCGGCCGGGTACGCGTCTACTGTGCCCTGCGTGAGGAACCGGTGGTGAGGCAGTCACGTCGCTGCTCGCGCAGCGGCTGCGCGCAACCGGCGGCAGCGACCTTGACCTACGTGTACGCGGAGTCGACCGCTGTCGTCGGCCCGTTGGCGACGTTCTCGGAGCCGCACAGCTACGACCTGTGCGAGTTCCACGCCGAGCGGCTGACCGTGCCGCGCGGGTGGGAGGTCGTGCGCCACGAGATCGACGTCGAGGACTCCGGCCCGACCGGGGACGACCTGCTGGCCCTGGCCGACGCCGTCCGTGAGGCGGCCCGGCCCGAGCCCCCGCGCAACCCGGCGGACGACGGCAGCGGCACCCGCCGCGGCCACCTGCGGGTGCTCCCCGACATCACCTGAGGACCCTCGCCGGCCCCAGCGGGGCGCCGCTGCGCCGGGGACCGGGCGCGCCGTTAGGGTCGCTCGCGTGGCGGACCTCTCCTCGATCATCAAGGCCTACGACGTCCGGGGCGTCGTCCCCGACGAGTGGGACGAGGACGTCGCCCGCCGCATCGGCGCCGCCTTCGCGGAGTTCGTGGCCCGGGAGAGCGGCGCGACGGCGATCGTCACCGCCCACGACATGCGCGACTCGTCCGTGCCGCTGTCGCGGGCCTTCGCCGAGGGCGCGCTGAGCCGCGGCGTCGACGTGGTGGAGGCCGGTCTCGGCTCCACCGACATGCTGTACTTCGCCGCCGGGTCGCTCGGCGTCCCCGGCGCGATGTTCACCGCCAGCCACAACCCGGCCCGCTACAACGGCATCAAGCTCTGCCGTGCCGGCGCCGCCCCGGTTGGGCAGGAGTCCGGGCTGGCCACGGTCCGGGAGTGGGCGGAGCGCGACTCCTACGACCGCGTCCCCGACCGGGCGGCGTCCATCGCGCAACGCGACGTCCTCGCCGAGTACGCCGCCCACCTCCGCTCGCTGGTCGACCTCTCCGGCATCCGGCACCTGCGGGTGGTCGTCGACGCCGGCAACGGGATGGGCGGGCACACCGTCCCGGTGGTCCTCGCCGACCTGCCGGTCGAGGTCCTGCCGCTGTACTTCGAGCTCGACGGGTCCTTCCCCAATCACGAGGCCAACCCGCTCGACCCGGCCAACCTCGTCGACCTGCAGGCCGAGGTCCGCCGCACCGGCGCCGACATCGGCCTGGCCTTCGACGGCGACGCCGACCGCGTGTTCGTCGTCGACGAGCGGGGGGAGCCGGTCAGCCCCTCGGCGATCACCGCGCTGGTCGCCGTCCGGGAGCTGGCCAAGGGCCGGGGGACGACGATCATCCACAACCTGATCACCTCGCGGGCGGTGCCCGAGATCGTCCGGGAGCACGGCGGCGAGCCGGTGCGCACCCGCGTCGGGCACTCGTTCATCAAGGCGGAGATGGCCCGCACCGACGCCGTCTTCGGCGGCGAGCACTCCGCCCACTACTACTTCCGCGACTTCTGGCGGGCCGACACCGGCATGCTCGCCGCCATGCACGTGCTCGCCGCGCTCGGTGAGCAGAGCCGGCCCCTCTCGGAGCTGACCGCCGCCTACAGCCGGTACGCGGCCTCGGGCGAGATCAACTCGACCGTCGAGGACGCGGCCGGGCGTACGAAGGCCGTGCGCGACGCGTTCGGGGACGAGGACGGCGTGACCGTCGACGAGCTCGACGGGCTGACCGTCGGCCTCCCCGACGGGTCGTGGTTCAACCTGCGGGCGAGCAACACCGAGCCGCTGCTGCGGCTGAACGTGGAGGCGCCCGACGAGGCGCGGATGGCCGAGTTGCGGGACCGAGTGCTGGAGATGGTGCGCGCATGACCAGTTCGTCACCCGACACGAGCGGCCCGCTGGGGCTGGACCCGCTGCTGCTGGAGATCCTCGCCTGCCCCGACACCCACCACACCCCGCTGACGGTGGACGAGGCCGCGGGCGAGCTGGTGTGCCCGACGTGCGACCGGGCCTTCCCGGTGCGCGACGGCATCCCGGTGCTGCTGCTCGACGAGGCACGCCACCGCGGCAGCGGGGACCGGACGCCGTGACCTCGCCCGAGCTCGCCGAAGAGGTCCTCGACGACCTCGACGTGCTGCGGGCCCGCGACCCGCGCGGACTGCTCCCGGCGGTCGCCGGCGCCGGCGCGCAGGTCCGCGAGACCGCCCGGCTGACCGAGGAGGCCGGCCTGGAGCGGGTCACCACGGGAGGCCGGCCGCGCGGCCTGGTCATCGTCGCCCGCCGCGAGGGCGCGGTCGCCGCGCAGGTGCTGCGCGCGCTGCTCGGACCGTCGAGCCCGGTCACCGTGGACGTCGTCCCCGGCCCGGACCTGCCCGTGTGGACCGGGCCCAGCGACATCGCCGTCGTCGCCACCCGGACCGGCGCCGGCCGGTACGCGGTCACCCCCGCCTACGAGGCCGCCCGCCGCGGGGTGACGCTGCTGGGGATCGGGGCGGACGACGCGCCGCTGCGCGCGGCCTGCTCCACCGCCCGCGCCCCCTACGTCCCGCTGCCGTCCTCGCGGGTCCGGCACACGACACTGTGGTCGCTGCTCACGCCGCTGCTGCAGCTCGCCACCGGCCTCGAGCTGCTCTCACCCGGCGTGGCGGACCTCACCGCCGTCGCCGACGCGCTCGACGAGGTCGCCTCCGAGTGCGGTCCGGCGCAGGAGTCGTTCGTCAACCCGGCCAAGACCCTCGCGCTGGAGCTGCTCGACGCGCTGCCGGTCATCGTCGCCGAGGGGCCGCTGGCCGGGACGGCGGGCGCGCGGATCGCCGACCAGCTGGCCACCCTGGCCGGGCTGCCGGTCACCACCTTCCGCATGCCCGACCAGCGGGTCGCCGCGTGCGCCGTGCTCGGTGGTCCGCTGGCCCCGCAGGGCGGCGAGGACGACTTCTTCCGCGACCGGGCCGAGGACACCGGCCGCCGGTTGCGGCTGCTCACCGTCCGCGACACCCACGCCGGCGAGCACGACGGGGCGGGGGAGCGGGAGCCCCGCTCGGCCGCGGAGGCGCTGCAGGAGGCGCTGCGCACGGCCGCGTCGGCCAACGTCCCGGTCAGTGGACTGGCCGAGCACGGGGAACCGGAGCGCTACGGCCGGTTGCCGCACCTCGCCCGGCAGTTGGCCGTCGCCGACTTCACCGCCGTCTACCTGGCGCTGGCGCTGGACTCCGAGCGGGGCACCCGCCCGTGACGGCGCTGCGGCAGGCGCCCGGCGAGCCCGCGTAGGTGCGCCATCCGCCGGACGCCCCGTCCGCCGGTCGGGGCGTTCGACGTGTCCGGCCGGGTACCACCGTCGGGGACGTCGAGCCGGTGACCGCGCGTGGTACGGCCCGACAGGTCACCATCACGGTGACAGGACGACAGCGCTGACCGACCGGAAGGACTTCCCTTGGCGGGTGGACTCGTAGCCCTGTTCGACGACGTGGCGACGCTGGCGCGCGCCGCCGCGGCCTCCGTCGACGACATCGGCGCCGCCGCCGGGCGGGCCAGCGCGAAGGCCGCGGGCGTCGTCGTCGACGACACCGCCGTCACGCCGCAGTACGTGCACGGCCTGGCCGCCGAGCGCGAGATCCCGATCATCAAGCGCATCGCCAAGGGGTCGATGCGCAACAAGCTGCTCATCCTGCTGCCCCTGGTCCTGCTGCTCAGCCAGTTCCTGCCGTGGCTGCTCACCCCGATCCTCATGATCGGCGGCGCCTATCTCTGCTACGAGGGTGCGGAGAAGGTCTGGCACAAGATCCGCGGCCACGACGAGGGCCACGGCGACGGCGAGGCGGCGCCCCCGGACGAGGACAGCATCGTGTCCGGCGCCGTGCGCACCGACTTCATCCTGTCCGCCGAGATCATGGTGATCTCGCTGAACGAGGTGGTCGACGAGGGGTTCTGGGCGCGGGCGGCGATCCTCGCGGTCGTCGCGATCGCGATCACCGTCCTCGTGTACGGCGTCGTCGGCCTCATCGTGAAGATGGACGACGTCGGGCTGAACCTGTCGCAGCGCCCGTCGAAGGCCGTGTCCCGGCTCGGTCACGGGCTGGTGAAGGCGATGCCGCGGCTGCTCGCCGTCATCACCGTGGTCGGGACCGCCGCGATGCTGTGGGTCGGCGGGCACATCCTGCTGGTGGGCACCGACGAGTTGGGCCTGCACTTCCTGTACGAGACCGTGCACCACTGGGAGGAGGCGGCGCACGAGGCCACCGGGGCGCTCGGCGGCGTCGTCGGCTGGCTGACCAACACGCTGGCCAGCGCCGTCCTCGGGCTGGTCGTCGGCGCGGTGATCGTCGCCGTCATGAACCTCACCGTGCACCGCTTCAAGGCCCAGCGCGCCGGCAAGGCGGAGTCGCACTGAGCGTCTCCCCGGCTCCCCGCCGGTAGCAGGACGCCCTGCCCCGCCGCCTGCACGCCCGCGGGGCCGGGGCGGGACCCGTACCGGGCGGAGCCGTGTCTGCCGCGATCGGTCACCGCGGCGGGGGAGAGTGGAGCCATGGACCGCACGCACCTGTCGCCGGCGCGCCGACGGGCCGACCGTGCCCGGCTGGCCGACGAGGTCGTCGACGTGCTGGTGATCGGCGGCGGGGTGACCGGCGCGGGCGCGGCGCTGGACGCGGCCAGCCGGGGGCTGTCGGTCGGGCTGCTCGAGGCGCGGGACTGGGCGGCGGGCACCTCCAGCCGGTCGAGCAAGCTGGTCCACGGCGGGCTGCGCTACCTGGAGCAACTGGCGTTCCCGCTGGTCCGCGAGGCGCTGCACGAGCGGACCCGGCTGCTGCAGACGATCGCGCCGCACCTGGTGCGCCCCCTGCCGTTCCTGCTCCCGCTGCCCGCCCGCTGGCAGCGGGCCTACTACGGCGCCGGCGTGGCCCTCTACGACGTCCTCGGCGCCGCGCTGGACGCCGACCGTGCGCTGCCCGCGCACCGGCACCTGTCCCGCCGGGCCACGCTGGCCGCGTTCCCGGGCCTGCGCCCCGACGCCGTGTCCGGCGCCATCCGCTACTGGGACGCCCAGGTCGACGACGCCCGGCACACCCTCGCCGTCGTCCGGACGGCGGCCGGCTACGGCGCCCGCGTGCTCTCCAGCGCCCGCGTGACCGGGTTGCTCCGGGACGGTGAGGGGAGCGGGGCGCCGGTGGTCGGCGTGCGCGTCTCCGACCTCACCGACGGCACGTCCTTCGCCGTCCGGGCGCGCAGCGTCGTGGCCGCCACCGGCGTCTGGAGTGACGACGTCGGCGCGATGCTGGGCACGTCCGCGCCGAGCCTGCGGGTCCGCGCCTCCAAGGGGGTGCACCTGGTGGTGCCGCGCGCGGCGATCGACGGCGGCGACCTCCCGGACGGCGAGCGGTCCGGGTTGATCCTGCGGACGCCGACCAGCGTGCTGTTCGTCATCCCCTGGGGCGACCAGTGGATCATCGGCACCACCGACACGCCGTGGAAGCTCGACCGCGACCACCCCGCGGCCAGCAGCGCCGACATCTCCTACCTGCTCGACCAGGTCAACCGGGTGCTGGCCGAACCGGTCACCGCCGACCAGGTCGTCGGCGTCTACGCAGGCCTGCGCCCGTTGCTCGCCGGGGAGGCCGACCAGACCAGCCGGCTCTCCCGCGAGCACGCCGTGGTGACGCCGGTCCCCGGGCTGGTGCTCGTCGCCGGCGGCAAGTACACGACCTACCGGGTGATGGCCGCCGACGCCGTCGATGCCGCCACCGCCGCGCTCCCCGGCGTGCCGCCCTCGCGCACCGCGCACCTGCCGCTGGTCGGCGCGCACCGCTGGGCCGCCGTCCGCGACCGCGCCCCCGAGCTGGCCGCCGCCGCCGGCCTGCCCGTCGACGTCGTCGACCGGCTGCTGCACCGGCACGGCGACGAGGTGGGGGAGGTGCTCGACCTGGTGCGCGCCGACCCGGGGCTGGGCCGGCCGCTCCCCGGGGCGCCGGCGCACCTGGCCGCCGAGGTGGTGCACGCGGTGCAGGTGGAGGGGGCGCTGCACCTCGACGACGTCCTCACCCGGCGCACGCGGATCTCGATCACCACGCCGCACCGGGGGACGGAGTCCGCGGCCGCGGTCGCCGCGCTGATGGCCGGGCCGCTGGGCTGGGACCGGGAGCGGACCGAGCGGGAGGTCGCGCACTACGCGGCCCGGGTCGCCGCCGAGCGGGAGTCCCAGCGGATGCCCGACGACCGCACCGCGGACGCCGCGCGGCTCGGCTCCCCGGACGTGCGATCGGCCGTGTGAGCGGGCCTCACCCCGAAGGGGGAGCGTCCCAGGCGGCGGCTCCACCCGGCACGGAACGGTTCCGACATGACCGGTGTGCTCGACTCACCAGTAGCCTCGTCAGTGATGTGGCAGCTCACCAGCGCGGTCCGCTTCTACCCATGGGGCAGCCGCACCGTCATCCCCGAGCTGCTCGGGCAGCCCAGCCCCGCTGAGCGTCCGCACGCGGAGCTGTGGATGGGGGCGCACCCCGACGAGCCGAGCCTGCTGGCCGACGGCCGCCCCCTCGACAAGGCCATCGCCGAGGAGCCCGAGCGGCTGCTCGGTCCGGGCGTCGTCGAGCGGTTCGGTCCCCGGCTGCCGTTCCTGATGAAGGTCCTGGCCGCCGACCAGCCGCTGTCGCTGCAGGCGCACCCCACGATGGAGCAGGCCGCGGCCGGCTTCGCCGCTGAGGAGGCCGCCGGTGTCCCGCACGACGACCCCACCCGGACGTTCAAGGACCCGTGGCACAAGCCCGAGCTGCTGCTGGCGCTGACCACCTTCGAGGCGCTGTGCGGCTTCCGGCCGGTCGAGGAGTCGCTGCACTGCCTGGCCAAGCTGCAGCTGCCCGAGCTCAAGCCGACCATCGCGGCGCTGGCCCGCGGCGGCCTGCGGGCGGCGATCCCGCAGTTGCTGGCGCTGTCCGAGCGGCGCCGGACCTCCCTGGTGGAGGCCGTGGCCGAGGCCGGGGCGCGCTTCGTCGCCGCCCACGACCCGGAGTTCATCAACACCTACCGGTGGGCGGCCACGCTCGCCGAGGCCTACCCCGGCGACCCGGGCGTGGTCATCTCGCTGATGTGCAACCACCTGAAGCTGGCGCCCGGTGAGGCGGTCTTCCTGCCCGCCGGCAACCTGCACGCCTACCTCAGCGGCGCCGGCGTCGAGGTGATGGCCAGCTCCGACAACGTGCTGCGCGGCGGCCTGACCAGCAAGCACGTCGACCTGGCCGCGCTGATCGAGGTGCTCGACTTCAGCGACGGCAGGGTGCCGGTCATCCACCCCGTCCTCGGGCCCGGCGGCCTGCGCTACCCCGTGCCGGTCGAGGACTTCGACCTCACCCGCGTCCAGCTGGGCATCGAGCCGGGCAGCCTCACCACGCGCGGCCCGCAGGTGCTGCTGTGCACCGAGGGACGCGCCGTGCTGAGCGCGGGCGACGGCGAGCTGGTCCTGGACAAGGGCGAGTCGGCCTTCGTCCCGGCGGGCGAGCCGATCACCGCCCGCGGCCCCGCGCTGCTCTACCGGACGACCACCAACCTGGCGTGACGGCCGGGCAGGGCGTGTCAGCCCCCTGACGCCGGCGTCGCGGCCTAGCGTCAGGAGGCCGTGTCCGTCCGCTCCCGCTCCCCGCTGCGCCGGCTCGCCGCCGGCGCGGTCGCGCTCGCCCTCGCCGGGGCCCTTCCCGGCTGCGAGCTGCTCACCGGCACCGGGGTCGACGGCGGTCCGCTCACCGGCGTCCTCTCCGACGACGCCGCCGACCAGGCCATCGCCACGGCGCCGGCGGGGAGCGCGCTGGCCACCCTCGGCGAGATCGACGTCAAGGGCCGGGCGCCGCGCACCGGGTACGAGCGGGCGCGGTTCGGCGACGGCTGGGTCGACACCGACCGCAACGGCTGCGACACCCGCAACGACGTCCTGGCCCGGGACCTGACCGGTGAGACGTTCCGGCGGGGCAGCGACTGCGTCGTCCTCACCGGCACCCTGGCCGACCCCTACTCGGGACGGACCATCGCCTTCCGGCGCGGCGAGGACACCAGCGACGACGTGCAGATCGACCACGTCGTCGCGCTGTCCGACGCCTGGCAGAAGGGCGCCCAGCAGTGGACCGCGGAGAAGCGCACCGCCTTCGCCAACGACCCGCTGAACCTGCTGGCCGTCGACGGCCCGCTCAACCAGCAGAAGAGCGACGGCGACGCGGCCACCTGGCTGCCGCCCAACACCGCCTACCGCTGCACCTACGTCGCCCGGCAGGTCGCGGTGAAGGCCGGCTACGGCCTGTGGACGACCCGGGCCGAGCGCAACGCCGCCGCGACGGTGCTCTCCGGCTGCCCCGGCCAGCCCCTGCCCGGCGCGACCCCCGCCGCGCCGGGGTCGGCCGAGGTCACCTATGTCGACTGCGCCGCCGTCCGGGCCGCCGGGGCCGCCCCCATCCGGCGGGGTGAACCGGGCTGGCGGGACACCTTCGACGGCGACGGGGACGGCGTCGGCTGCGAGTGACCCGCGCGGCGCCCGCGTATCGTGGACGCCGGCACGAGCCCCGCCGAAGCCTCGGCATGCTCGCTCTCCTCGCCGTGCGCGGGGATCGAAGCGACCACGCATGGCCTGGCCGGGTGGCCGGGCCGGAACCTGGAGCGACATGACTGCCTCGACCGGCACCCGCGTCCTGACCGACGGCGACTTCAAGGTCGCCGACCTCTCCCTCGCCGGCTTCGGCCGCAAGGAGATCACCCTCGCCGAGCACGAGATGCCCGGCCTCATGGCGCTGCGCGCCGAGTACGGCGACGCGCAGCCGCTGGCCGGCGCGCGGATCGCCGGCTCGCTGCACATGACCGTGCAGACCGCCGTCCTCATCGAGACGCTGCGCGCGCTCGGCGCCGACGTCCGGTGGGTGAGCTGCAACATCTTCTCCACCCAGGACCACGCCGCCGCGGCCATCGTCGTCGGCGACGGCACCGCCGAGGAGCCCACCGGCGTCCCGGTGTTCGCCTGGAAGGGCGAGACGCTGCCCGAGTACTGGTGGTGCACCCAGCGGCTGTTCGAGTTCCGCGACGAGAACGGCGACGTCGTCGGCCCGAACATGCTGCTCGACGACGGCGGTGACGCCACCCTGCTGGTGCACCTCGGCACCCGCTTCGAGGCCGAGGGCGCCGTCCCGGAGACGACGGAGGTGGACTCCGAGGAGTACGGGGTCATCCTCGACGTCCTCCGCGGCACCCTGGCGGAGGACGAGCAGTACTGGACCCGCATCGGCCAGGCCATCAAGGGCGTGACCGAGGAGACCACCACCGGCGTCATGCGCCTGTACGAGCTCGCCCGCGAGGGCCGGCTGCTGTTCCCGGCGATCAACGTCAACGACTCGGTCACCAAGAGCAAGTTCGACAACCTCTACGGCTGCCGGCACTCGCTCATCGACGGCATCAACCGCGCGACCGACGTCATGATCGGTGGCAAGGTGGCCGTGGTCTGCGGCTACGGCGACGTCGGCAAGGGCTGCGCGGAGTCGCTGCGCGGCCAGGGTGCCCGCGTCATCGTCACCGAGATCGACCCTATCTGCGCGCTGCAGGCGGCGATGCACGGCTACGAGGTGGCCACCCTCGACGAGGTGATCGGCAAGGCCGACATCATCATCACGGCCACCGGGAACAAGGACATCATCACCGCCGAGCAGCTCGGCCGGACCAAGCACCAGGCGATCGTGGGCAACATCGGCCACTTCGACAACGAGATCGACATGGCCGGCCTGGCCCGCACCCCGGGCATCGAGCGGACCACCATCAAGCCGCAGGTCGACGAGTGGCGGTTCGCCGACGGCCACACGATCATCGTGCTCTCCGAGGGCCGGCTGCTGAACCTGGGCAACGCCACCGGGCACCCCAGCTTCGTGATGAGCGCGTCGTTCTCCAACCAGGTGCTCGCCCAGATCGAGCTGTGGAGCAACCGCGCCGCCTACGAGGGCAAGGCGCCGGAGGTGACCGTCCTGCCGAAGAAGCTCGACGAGCACGTGGCCCGGCTGCACCTCGACGCGCTCGGCGTCAAGCTCACCGAGCTGACCAAGGTGCAGGCCGACTACATCGGCGTGCCGGTCGAGGGTCCGTTCAAGAGCGACCACTACCGCTACTGAAAGGACCACCCTTCCCCCCACGCCTCGCACGCTCGGCGCGGGGCCCTGAAGGGTGGCCGTTCCAGCACGTCACCAGGCCCTGTGAGGGGCCTCTCCCGAGTTCGTGGGGGGCGTACTCCTGCGACTGGGGACACGTGTGGGGCACCCGTCCGGTCGACCGACCGGGCGGGTGCCCCCGCTTTCGTCCGGGACCAGCGCAGAATGGTCGCCGTGCCACCCACCGCTCCCCAGAACGGGTCCAGCCGCGGCCGAGTCCTGGTCGTCGACGACGACGCCGCCCTCGCCGAGATGCTCGGCATCGTGCTCCGGCGCGAGGGCTACGAGCCGGCGTTCGTCTCCGACGGCAACCGCGCGGTGGGCGTGTTCCAGCAGACCCGCCCCGACATCGTGCTGCTCGACCTGATGCTGCCCGGCCGCAACGGCCTGCAGATCTGCCAGGACATCCGGCAGCAGTCCACCGTCCCGATCGTCATGCTCACCGCCAAGGGCGACACGATCGACGTCGTCCAGGGCCTCGAGGCTGGTGCCGACGACTACGTCACCAAGCCGTTCAAGCCCGTCGAGCTCGTCGCCCGGGTGCGCGCGCAGCTGCGCCGCGGGGAGACCGGGCAGGCGGAGAACCTGGCCATCGGCGACGTGCAGATCGACGTCCCGGCCCACCAGGTCACCCGGGACGGCGTCCCGATCGCGCTGACCCCGCTGGAGTTCGACCTGCTGGTGGCGCTGGCCCGCAAGCCGCGGCAGGTGTTCACCCGCGAGCTGCTGCTCGAGCAGGTGTGGGGCTACCGGCACGCGGCCGACACCCGGCTGGTCAACGTCCACGTGCAGCGGCTGCGCGCCAAGATCGAGCGTGACCCGGAGAAGCCGGAGATCGTGCTGACGGTGCGCGGGGTGGGCTACAAGGCGGGGCCGCCGTGAGCGAGGTCGTGGGCACCCCGGGTCGACCGTGAGCACCACCCGGCCGGCGGTCCCGGAGGTCGAGTCCGTCCCCGAGCAGGCGGCGGCGCCGCCGTCGTCCTCGGCCGGCGTGGTGGTGCCGGGCGGCGGACGGCTGCCGGGGGACCTGGTGGCGCTGCGCCGGCAGCTGCGCCGCCGCGCGGGCCGGGCCCGCCGGGTCACCCGGCGACTGGCCGCGCGGGCGCTGCACGCGTGGCGGTCGTCGCTGCACGTGCGCGTCGGCGCGATCACGATGGTCGTCGCCGGCACCGTCGTGGTGATCGTCAGCATGGTGCTGTTCAGCCAGATCCGCGACCAGCTGCTGTCGGTGAAGCGGCAGGCCGCGGTCGACCAGGCGCAGGCCGGGGTGCTGTACGCGCAGACCGAGGTCGCCGGCATCGCCACCGGGGACGCCGCGAGCGTGCGCTCCACCCTCGACCGCACGGTCAAGAGCCTCCTGGAGCGGGGCAGCCCGGCCGGTGACTTCGACGTCGTCATGGTGCACCGCAGCGGCGACACCGAGCGCACCGCCACCAGCCGCCGCTACGTCTACCCGGCCATCCCCGACGAGCTGCGCTCCGACGTCGCCTCCGGTGGCCAGTTCTCCCAGTACGCCATGGTCCCCGACGCCTCCGGCGAGCCGCGACCGACGCTGCTCATCGGCGCCCCGGTGCCCTCGGACGCGTCGTCGGCCGAGCGGATCGAGCTGTACTACGCCTTCCCGCTCGACCAGGAGCAGGAGAGCCTGTCGCTGATCCGCAGCACCGTGGCGATCAGCGGCATCGCGCTCACCCTGTTCGTCGTCGGTATCGGCGTGCTGGTGACCCGGCTCGTCGTCGACCCGGTGCGGCAGGCGGCCGGCACCGCCCAGCGGCTGGCGGAGGGCCAGCTCGAGGAGCGGATGGAGGTGCGCGGCGAGGACGACCTCGCCCGGCTGGCCACCAGCTTCAACGCGATGGCCGACAGCCTGCAGCGGCAGATCACGCAGCTGGAGGGGCTGTCCCAGCTGCAGCAGCGGTTCACCTCGGACGTGTCGCACGAGCTGCGGACGCCGCTGACGACCGTTCAGATGGCCGCCGAGATCCTCTACGAGTCGCGCGGTGACTTCCCGGCGTCGGTGGCCCGCTCGGCGGAGCTGCTGCACACCGAGCTGGACCGGTTCGAGGCGCTGCTGACCGACCTGCTGGAGATCAGCCGCTACGACGCCGGCGCCGCCGTCCTCGACGCGGCGCCCACCGACCTCGGCGCCCTGGTGGGGCGGGTGGCCGCGGGGATGTCGACGCTGGCCGAGCGGCACGGCTGCGCGCTGTCGGTCACCGGCCCCGACCACGAGGTCATCGCCGAGGTCGACGCCCGGCGGGTCGAGCGGATCCTGCGCAACCTGGTGGGCAACGCCATCGAACACGGCTCGGGCAGGCCGGTGGAGATTACCTGGGCGGCGAACCGGACGGCGGCGGCGGTGACCGTCCGGGACCACGGGGTGGGGCTCTCCTCGGCGGAGGCCCAGCACGTGTTCGACCGGTTCTGGCGGGCCGACCCGTCGCGGGTGCGCACCGTCGGCGGCAGCGGCCTCGGGCTGTCGATCAGCCTGGAGGACGCCCGGCTGCACGGCGGCTGGCTGCAGGTCTGGGGCCGGCCCGGCGCCGGCGCCCAGTTCCGCCTGACCGTGCCGCTGACCGCCGGCGCGGAGCTCACCAGCTCGCCGCTGCCGCTGCGGCCCGCGGTGGCCCGCCGTCCGGGGGTTGCGGGATGAGGGGCCGGGCAGGCGTGCTGGCCGCCGTCCTCCTCGTCCTGCTGGGCGCCTGCTCCACGGTGCCGACGTCCTCGCCGACGGTGCAGATCACGCAGGCGCCGAGCCGTCCCGACGGGGACGTCGGGATCGAGCCGCTGTCGCCGGAGCCGGGGGCGACCCCGGAGGAGGTCGTGCGGGGGTTCGTCGAGGCCGCGGCCAGCGCCGTCCGCACGCACCCGGTGGCCCGCGAGCACCTCGTCCCGGACGCGGCGGGGACGTGGTCGGACGAGGCGGGCATCACCGTCCTGGGCCAGGACTACACGACGGTCACCACCGACGCGGGCACCGTCGTCCTCACCGCCAACCAGCTGGGCACGATCGACCAGCGCGGCGTGTTCACCGTCGCCCCGCAGGAGGTCTACACCCGGGAGTTCACGCTCCAGCAGGTGGCCGGCGAGTGGCGGATCACCGACCCGCCGGACGGGCTGCTCATGCTGGAGCCCGACTTCGAGCGCCTCTACGAGCGGCGCGACCTCTACTTCGTCGACCAGACCGGACAGCGCGTGGTGCCCGACCCCCGGTACCTCATCAGCGGGGAGTCCCAGCCGACGGTGCTGGTCGAGCGGCTGCTCGACGGGCCGTCGTCGATGCTGTCGGCGGGGGTGCGCAACGAGCTGGCCGGGGCCGGGTTGCGCAGCACGGTGACCGCCTCGACCCAGACGCTCACCGTCGACCTGACCGGCCTGGCCGACGCCGAGCCGGCACGCCTGGCCGCCGTGTGCGCCCAGCTGGTCTGGACGCTGGAGCCGCTCACGGTGCAGTCGGTGGAGATCCGCCTCGACGGGGACCCGGTCCGGCTCGACGGCGTCCCGGCCGATCAGACGGTGGACACCTGGGCGGCGTTCGACCCCGACGCGGTCCCCGTGGACGCCGTCGGCCACTACCTCGACGCCGGCGTCCTGCGCACCGTGGACGCCGCCCCGGCGCCCGGCCCGGCCGGGACCGGCGCCTACCGGCTCACCAGCGCGGCGGTCTCCAGCGGGAGCACCGGGGAGCTCGACCAGATGGTCGGCGTCACCGAGGCCGACGGGCAGGCGACGCTGCTCGCCGGGCCCTACGGCGGCGACCTGGTCCCGGTCCTGTCCGGCAGCACCCTCAGCGTGCCGACGGTCGCCGCCACCCGGGCGGAGTTCTGGGTGGTCCGGGACGGCGGGGCGGTGGTGCGCGTGCCCGCGGGCGGCACCGCGCAGCCGGTCAACGCGCCGACGCTGCCGGGCCTCGGGCGGACCACCGTGCTGCAGCTGTCCCCGGACGGGGCGCGCGCCGCCGTCGTGGCGGAGAACGGGCAGGGGCAGAGCCTCTATGTCGGCACCGTGGTGCGGTCCGAGGAGGGGCCGGTGGCCCTGCGCGACCTGCGGGCGGTGGCCCCGACCCTGTCGTCGGTCGTCGACGTGGCCTGGCGGACCGCGGGCAGCCTGCTCGTGCTGGCCGGCGACGCCGGGCAGGACCGCATCGACCCCTACGTGGTGGGCGTGGACGGCTGGGGGCTCAGCGAGGTGCCCACGGCCGGGCTGCCCAGCCAGCCGACCCGCGTGGCGGCCGCGCCGGGCCGGGTGCCGCTGGTCAGTGCCGGCGGCACCATCTGGCAGTGGCAGGTGGCCGGCGGGACGTGGGTGACCCTCGTCCGCGGTGCCCAGCCGCAGCCCGGCAACGAGCCGTTCTACCCGCTCTAGGAAAGGACCCCGTCCTCCCGACCCTTCGCAGGCTCAGGGCGGGACCCGGGACGGGGCCGGGGCAGGGCCGTCCACAGATCGCCGGAGCCCCTGGGCGGCTGAGGGGTGAGGCGCGAGGCTGGGGGAGTGGACGGCGGGCTGCTCTCGGCGCTGGCCGACCTGCTCCTGCCGCGCACCTGCGCCGGCTGCGAGCTGCCCGGGGCGGTGCTGTGCCGCCGGTGCGCGGCGCTGCTCGCCGCTCCACGGCTGGCCCAGCCGCGTCGCTTCCCGGCCGGGTTCCCGCCCACCGTGGCCGCCGGTGCGTACACCGGCCCGGTCCGCCCGGCGGTCAACGCGTTCAAGGAGCGCGGCCGCGCCGAGCTGGCCCGCCCGCTGGGGACCGCGCTGGCGCTGGCGGTCGCCGGGGTGCTGGCCGGGCTGCCCGCGGTCCCGGCGGCGGTGCGCCTGGTCCCCGTGCCCAGTTCCCGGGCGGCGCTGCGCTCCCGCGGCCGCGACCACGTCCGCGAGCTGACCGGCCGCGCGGTCGCCGAGCTGCGCGCCGCCGGACTGCCCGCGGCCGAGGTGCGGCTGCTGCGCCGCACCGGCCGGGCCCGGGACTCCGCGGGTCTGTCGGCGGCGCAGCGGCGGGCCAACCTGACGGGCACCTTCGCCCTGGCCGACGGCGTCCCCCCGCTTCCCGCGGGCACGGCCCTGGTCGTCGTCGACGACGTCGTGACCAGCGGCGCGACGCTCACCGAGGCCGCCGCCGTGCTGGGGCCGGCGGTCGCTCCAGGGAGCCCGCCCGTGCTCGCCGCGGTGGTCGCGGCGACGCCCCGGCGGGCCGCTCCCGGCGGGCCGGTTCCGGTCCCGCCGGGTCCGCACCGTCGACTGTCGGGACCCGGCAACGGCGACTAGCGTGGAACCGATCACAGCCCGAACAACCGGGAGGTCTCATGGAGATCGTGGTCCGTGGCCGGAACGTCGAAGTCCCCGAGCACTACCGAACGCACGTCGAGGACAAGGTCGGCCAGCTCGAACGCTTCGACGGCAAGCTGAAGATCCTCCGCGTCGACGTGGAGCTCTTCCACGAGAAGAACCCCCGCCAGTCCGCACAGTGCCAGCGTGTGGAGATCACCCTCCGGGGCAAGGGTCCCGTCGTCCGGGCCGAGGCGAGCGCGCCGGACTTCTACGCCGCGCTCGACCTGGCCTGCGGCAAGCTCGACCACCGGCTGCGGAAGGCAGCCGACCGCCGCCGTGTGCACCACGGTCGCCGCACTCCCGCCTCCGTCCGCGTGAGCGGGGGCGCCGACACCGACGTCCTGGAGGCCCTGGACCGCGAACGCCAACTCTCGGAGGGGCCGCACGTCACCGACCTCGACGAACTCTCGGAGGGCCCGCACGTCACCGACCTCGACGAGCACCTGCCCGGGCGGGTCGTCCGGGAGAAGCACCACCCCGCGACCCCGATGACCGTCGACCAGGCCCTCCACGAGATGGAACTGGTCGGCCACGACTTCTACCTGTTCCAGTGCGCCGACACCGGCCGGCCGACGGTCGTCTACCGCCGGCACGCCTACGACTACGGCCTCATCCGGCTCGTCGACGCACCCCTCGACGGCCAGGCCGTCCAGCAGCCCGCCCAGCCCTCGGCGGCCCCTCTCTAGACCCCTCCCACGGAGGCGGGGCGCGCGGCGCCCCGCCTCCGTGCGCCTTCAGTCGCCGGCCACCCGCCCGAAGAGGACCGCGTCGGCCCGGGTGCCGTCCCGGCGGTCGAGGCAGGAGCGCACCACGCCCTCCCGCGTGAAGCCCGCTCGCACCGCCACCGCCTGCGAGGCCAGGTTCTCGACGTCGGCCACCAGGTGCACCCGCGGTGCTCCCCGTCGCAGCGCCCACTCGGCGAGGGCGTGCGCGGCCTCGGCGGCGTACCCCCGCCCGCGGGCCCACGGCGCGATCCAGTAGCCGACCTCGGGACCGAGCCGGCCCTCGCGCACGTGGACCCCCGCCGATCCGACGAACTCCCCATCGGCCTCCACCGCCACGGGCAGGCCCCGGCGCTCGGCCCGCTCGCGCGGCGCCACCTCGGCCACCCAGCCGTGCGCGTCGGCGCGTGTGTAGGGCACGGGGACGGAGGTGTTCCAGCGCTGGATCTCGGCATCCTGGCAGGCCCGGAAGACGGCGTCCTCGTCGTCGGGGCGGTGCGGGCGCAGCACCAGCCGCTCGGTGCGCACCACCTCGGTGGTCAGGTCGACGGCGGAGAGGTCCACCCGGGAATGGTCACGCAAGTCCGTCGGCCTGTCTCGGTCCCGTGCTGGGCACCGCCGCGAGCTGGGGAGGGCGGGGTCCTTCGTCACGCCGTGCCGAGGACCCGGTCGACCGAGATCTCCAGCACCACCCGTGCCGGGTTCTCCCGGGGGGTCCGGTACCGGCGGGCGTAGCGCTGCTCGGCGTCGGCCACGGCGGCGGGGTCGTCGCGCACCACCGCCGTCCCCTCGAGGGTCACCCACCGGCGGCCGTCGACCTGGCAGACCGCCACCCGTCCCTGGCCCGCGCGCACGTGCCGGGCCTTCGCGGAGGTGCCGGAGGTGATCACCCGGGCGGTGCGGGTGGCGGCGTCGTAGGTCATCCCGACCGGGACGACGTGCGGCGTCCCGTCGGGCCGCAGCGTGGTGAGCGTGGCCAGGTGCCGCTCGGTGAGGAAGGTGAGGAGGCCGGGGCCGAGGTCGTCCAGGTCGTGCGCCACCCGGGGATTGTGAGCGATCTGACGGGGTCTCGCGCACGGGCCGCCTACGCTGGTGCCCGTGGTGTTCTCGAAGATCCTCCGCGCCGGCGAGGGCAAGATCCTCCGGCGACTGAACAAGATCGCGGACGCGGTCGAGTCGCTGGCGGACGACGTCGCCGACCTCACCGACGCGGAACTGCGGGCCAAGACCGACGAGTTCAGGGAGCGTCTGGAGGAGGGGGAGACCCTCGACCAGCTCCTGCCGGAGGCCTTCGCCGTCGTCCGGGAGGCCGCCACGCGCACCCTCGGCCAGCGGCACTTCCGGGTCCAGATCATGGGCGGCGCGGCGCTGCACCTGGGCAACATCGCCGAGATGAAGACCGGTGAGGGCAAGACGCTGACCGGAGTCCTCCCGGCCTACCTCAACGCGCTGACCGGCGAGGGCGTGCACGTCGTCACGGTCAACGACTACCTGGCCAAGCGTGACGCCGAGTGGATGGGCCGGGTGCACCGGTTCCTCGGCCTGAGCGTGGGCACGATCCTCTCCGGGGAGCGGCCGGCGCACCGCCGGGAGCAGTACGCCTGCGACATCACCTACGGCACGAACAACGAGTTCGGCTTCGACTACCTGCGCGACAACATGGCCTGGAACAAGGCCGACCTGGTGCAGCGCGGGCACCACTACGCGATCGTCGACGAGGTCGACTCGATCCTCATCGACGAGGCCCGCACGCCGCTGATCATCAGCGGCCCGGCCGAGTCGGCCGGCAAGTGGTACGTCGAGTTCGCGCGGATCGTGCCGCTGATGAAGCGCGACGTGCACTACGAGGTGGAGGAGGCCAAGCGCACGGTCGCCGTCACCGAGGAGGGCGTCGAGTTCGTCGAGGACCAGCTCGGCATCGAGAACCTCTACGAGGCGGTCAACTCCCCGCTGATCAGCTACCTGAACAACGCGCTGAAGGCCAAGGAGCTCTACCACCGCGACCAGCAGTACATCGTCACCAACGGCGAGGTGCTCATCGTCGACGAGTTCACCGGCCGCGTGCTGGCCGGACGGCGCTACAACGAGGGCATGCACCAGGCCATCGAGGCCAAGGAGAGGGTGCAGATCAAGGACGAGAACCAGACCCTCGCCACGATCACGCTGCAGAACTACTTCCGGCTCTACCGGAAGCTCTCCGGGATGACCGGCACGGCCCAGACCGAGGCGGCCGAGCTCTCCCAGACCTACAAGCTGGGCGTCGTCCCCATCCCGACGAACCGGCCGATGGTCCGCGAGGACCGCTCCGACGTCATCTACAAGACGGAGAAGGCGAAGTTCGACGCCGTCATCGACGACATCGCCGAGCGGCACGAGCAGGGCCAGCCGGTGCTGGTCGGCACGGCCAGCGTGGAGAAGTCCGAGGTCCTCTCCAAGCTGCTGGTGCGCCGCGGCATCCCGCACGAGGTGCTCAACGCGAAGAACCACGCGCGGGAGGCGCACATCGTCGCCCAGGCCGGGCGGCTGGGGGCGGTCACCGTGGCGACCAACATGGCCGGCCGCGGCACCGACATCCAGCTCGGCGGCAACACCGAGTTCATCGCCGACGAGGAGCTGCGCGCCCGCGGCCTGTCGCCGGCGGAGACGCCGGAGGAGTACGAGGCCGCCTGGGACGACGCGCTGGCCAAGGCCAAGGAGCAGGTGGAGGCCGAGCACCAGGAGGTCACCGACGCCGGCGGCCTGTACGTGCTGGGCACCGAGCGGCACGAGAGCCGGCGGATCGACAACCAGCTGCGCGGCCGGTCGGGCCGGCAGGGCGACCCGGGCGAGTCGCGGTTCTACCTCTCCCTCGGCGACGACCTGATGCGCCGGTTCAACGGGCCGATGCTCGAGTCGATGATGACCACGCTGCGCGTCCCCGACGACCAGCCGATCGAGTCGAAGATGGTCACCCGGGCGATCCGCTCGGCGCAGACCCAGGTCGAGCAGCAGAACTTCGAGGTCCGCAAGGACGTCCTCAAGTACGACGAGGTGCTCAACCGCCAGCGCACCGTCATCTACGACGAGCGCCGCAAGATCCTCGACGGCGAGGACCTCGCCGACCAGGTCCAGGCCATGGTGGACGACGTCATCAGCGCCTACGTCGACGGCGCGACCGAGACCGGCTACGCCGAGGACTGGGACCTCGACCAGCTGTGGAGCGGCCTCAAGGCGCTCTACCCGGTCGGCTTCCCCGTCGACAACCTGCTCGAGCGCGTCGCCGACGGCGAGCAGGCCGCGCTCACGGCCGACGTCCTGAAGAAGGAGCTGCTGGCCGACGTCCACCGCGCCTACGAGGAGCGGGAGACGGCGCTGGGCTCGGGGGTCATGCGGGAGCTGGAGCGGCGGGTGCTGCTCTCCGTGCTCGACCGCAAGTGGCGCGAGCACCTCTACGAGATGGACTACCTGCGGGCCGGCATCCACCTGCGCGCGATGGCCAACCGCGACCCGGTCGTGGAGTACCAGCGCGAGGGCTACGACATGTTCAACGTGATGCTCGACGGCATCAAGGAGGAGTCGGTCGGCTTCCTGTTCAACCTGGAGGTCAAGACCAAGGAGCAGCAGGCGGCCGAGGCCCAGGCCAAGCAGGCGCAAGCCGAGGCCGCCGCGCTGGCCGCCGCCCAGGAGGGCACCCGGCGGGTGCTGGCCCGCCAGGCGGCCGTCCAGGCCGCCCCGGCGCCGACCGCTGTGGACGGTGACGGCGCTCCGGCCCCGGCGGCTGCGGCGGCCCCGGCGCCCGCGGCTCCTCCGGCTCCGGCGCCCGCTGCTCCCTCCGCGCCCGCTCCCGCGGCGGAGGCTCCCTCCGCCGCGGCTCCCGCTCCGGCCCCGTCCGCGGCTCCGGCGCCGTCCGCCCGCCGGTCGGGTGCGGCCAAGGCCGAGCCCGCGGCGGCGCAGACCGCTCCGGCGGCGCCCGAGGCCGCGCCGTCGGACACCGGCCCGGAGCTGGCGGTCAAGGGGCTGGACGAGCCGCGGCGCAGCCCGGAGGACCTCACCTACTCCGCGCCGAGCCTGGACGCGTCGGCCAAGGACGCCGGCCGGGCGAAGGCCGCGAAGTCGGCCACGGTGACCGGCACCAAGGAGCCGGCGCGCAACGCGCCCTGCCCCTGCGGTTCGGGCAAGAAGTACAAGGTCTGCCACGGGGCGCCGTCCCGCTCCTGAGTGGAGGAACCCCGTCCTCCCTGGACGGGGCCGTTCCCGACGACGCCCCCGCCGGTTCGCCGGCGGGGGCGTCGTCGTCTCGTCAGGCACCGTCCCGGGTCCCGCGCGGGAGGGTCCTCCCGGGGTCCTGCTCAGCCGATCTGCAGAGCGGTGCAGCGCCACCGGCCGTCGATGCCCTCCAGCCTTGCGGCGACCGCGTGCGCCCGACCGGAGCGGCGCGCCACCGCGCTGACCTCGGCGACGCCGTCGACCGGCTCGCAGACGTGCACCCGCCCGAGCAGCAGCGGCGCGGTGCCGCCCGAGCACCAGCGGGGGCGGCGCCCGCTGCTCAGTGCGGCGTAGACACCGACCGACGTCAGCGGCTGCACCTGGGTGAGCGGTCGCCGGCCGGCCAGCGCCTCCAGGGTCAACGTGAGCAGCCGCCGTCCGGCCAGGTGCGGGTCGGGGAGGTCGGCGCGCCCCGACCAGGTCGGCTCGAACCCCGCAGGGTAGGAGCCGGGCTGGAGCTCAGGACGCGGCCGGGGACCGGGCCGGTGCACCGGCCGCGGCACCGGCACACCGGGGAGGACGAGCCTGAGGGCCGGTCCCTCCTCCAGCGGCGGCTGCGGCGTCGGGACGACGGTCAGCCGCAGGGTGGCGGCGCTGAGGACCTGCCGCTCGGTGTCGGCGGGGGAGGGTGCGGTCATCGGGGGCTCCAGGGCTCGGGAGTCGGCGGGGTCATCGCGCGGGTGGGTGCAGGACCTGGCCGGGGAGGAGCAGGTCGGGGTCGGGGCCGATCACCGCGGCGTTGGCCTGCCACCAGGCGCGCACCGAGGCGGCGATCTCCGCGTCGCTCGGCTCGCGCGCCAGCGATGTGCGCAGGTCGCCGGCGGCGATCTGCCAGAGGCACTCGCCGCGGAGGACGACGCGGTCGCCGGGACCGGGCAGCGGCCAGTCCGGGGCGGGGTCGGAGGCGGTCGGCGCCGGGGCGGACGAAGCCGGCGCGTCCGGCGCGGACTGCGGGGATGGCGGGGACTGCGAGGGAGACGGCGACGGACTGGGCGCCGACGTGGACGGCGCCGGGGTCGGGGAGGCCGTCGGCCAGTCGGCCACCGGACCGGCGGAGGGCGCCGCCGGTGCTGCCCCCGTGGTCGGCCAGTCCGGTACCGGGCCCGCGGTGGCCGCAGCGAGCGCCAGCCCGGTACCGGGATGCGCGGGCGCGGTGGTGCAGCCGGCGACCAGCGGCCCGGTCACCAGCCCGACCCCCAGGGCGAGCGCGGCCGCCCGGCGCAGGCCGGCCGGGAGCAGTCCGCGGGTCAGCGCCCGGGCGACGGAGCCGGCGAGCCCCGGGAGGCCGGAGAGCGCAGTGAGCAGCAGGCCGAGCACACCCCAGGCCCAGATGCTCCAGGCGAGCACGGCGACCCCGGACAGCAGCACGTGCTCCGGGCCGTGGGCGTCCACGACCCGCTGCAGGTCCAGGCCGCTCGCGAACAGCCGGGAGAGGTCCGGGGTGAGCGCGCGCAGGGCCGTGGCCACTGCCGCCATCCCCGCGGCGGTCGCCAGCAGGCGGCGGATCGACATGTCTCCTCCTCGACTCGGTCGGCGGAGACTAAATCAAGCAAACACAATCAAACGCAAGAGTCAGCATGGATCTAGGCTGTGGACAGGGGGTGGCGGTCATGCGCTGGCAGCAGTTGTTCGCCGATCTGCAGGCGGAGTTCGACGCGGCGGAGGTGGCGGCCGAGCGCGCCGAGGACGGCTCGCGTCGGCGCGCGGAGGCGGGTGCGGTCCGGCTGGCCGATCGGCTCACCGGTGCCCGAGGGCGGTCGGTGGTCCTGCGCTGCCGCGGTGCGGGGGACGTAGCCGGCGTGCTCGCCGAGGTCGGCAGCGACTGGCTGCTCCTGGTGGACGACCGGCGCCGCGACGTCCTCGTCGCGCTCCCCGTGGTGCGGACGGTGACCGGCCTGGTGCGGACGACGGCGCCCGCGGACCCCGCGGGATCGGTGCGTGCCCGGCTGGACCTGCGGCGGGCCCTGCGCGGGCTGGCCCGCGACCGCAGCGTCGTCCAGGTGGTCCTCGACGACGGGTCGACCCACGTCGGGACGGTGGACGCCGTGGGCGCGGACTTCGTGGAGTTGGCCGAGCACGCGGCCGACGAGCCGCGGCGGGCGGCGGCGGTGCGCGGGGTCCGGGCGCTCGCGCTGCCGGCGGTCGCGGTGGTGCGGACCCTCCCTCCGGGTCTGGACTGAGCCGGCCTCAGCGCCGGCGGGCGCGTCGGCTCAGCGCCGGCGGCGGCCTCCGCCGGCGGGGGCGGTGCTGTCGGCGTCCTGGGCGGTCTCGTCGTGCTCGGCGGCTGCCGGCTCCTCCGGGACGGTGCCGCCGCGGGCCTCGGCGTACTTCTGCTGGATGAACCGCTCGAGCTCGTCGACCTCGACGCGCCACTGGCCCCGGCCACCGATCTGGATGGCGATGATCTCCTTGCGGCGGACCAGCGCATACGCCTGCGCCCACGAGACGTTGAGGATCTCGGCGACGTCGTCGAGGGTCAGGAAGCGCGGTGTGGGCATCGGGGTCTCCGTCCGGTCCCGCACAGTCTGGCAGCCCCGTCCGGGTGGCATGGGCGCCGTCCACACCCGATCGTGTGGACGGCGACTGCGCGCATCAGCGTTCATATCGCATGATCTGCGTCCGACCGTGGCCCACCGAGCTCGTCCACGGTTCGTCGCAGATCGGAGGAACCGCTGGCCGTGACTCCTGCGCGCCCCACCCCGTCCGCGCCGTCGACGGCGGATCCCGTTCCCGTTCCCGGGCCCGTGCCGCGCCGCGTCCGCCCGCCGCGCTGGCTGGACCTGCGGCTGGTCCTCGGCGTGCTCCTCGTGCTGGGGTCGGTGCTGCTGGGTGCCCGGATCGTCACCGCCGCGGACGCCACGGTGCCGGTCTGGTCGGCCGCGGGCGACCTCGCCGCCGGCACGGTGCTCGCCGAGGCCGACCTCGTCCCCGTCGACGTCCGGCTCGACGAGGCCGCCGGGTCCTACCTCGCGACCTCGACCCGCCCGGAGGGGCGCACCCTCGCCCGCACCGTGCGCAGCGGGGAACTGCTCCCGCGGTCGGCGCTGGAGGAGCCGGCCGAGCTCGTCCAGCTCGCGCTGCCGGTGCAGGCGGGCTACGTGCCGCCGGGGCTGGTCCGCGGTCAGGTCGTCGACGTCTACGCCGTGAGCGACCCGGTCGCCGCGGCGCGGGACGACGAGGCCGGGGTCGCGCTGGTCGTCGAGGCGGCGCCGGTGCAGGCGGTGTCCGGTCGCAGCGAGGGCGTGCTGTCCTCCGCGACCACCACGGTGCAGGTCGTGGTGTCGGTGCCCACGGACACGGCGCCGGAGGTCCTCGAGGCGATCGGAGGGCGTCCGCTCGTCGTCGTCGTCCACGAGTCCGTGGATGACGGTGGCGCGGCGGTCGCCGGGACGGACGACGAGGTGTCCGCGTCGGCGGATGCCGACCCGACGGAGGCCTCGCCGTCGCGGTCGTCCCGGACGTCGGGCTCCTCCGCGCCGAGTGCCGCCGGGGACAGCCGGTCGTCGGAGCCGCGCGAGGCCGCTGCCGCGACGGGTCGGGGCAGCGCCGCGGAGCCGACGGACTGATGGCGCTGCAGGTCTTCACCGCCGTCACCGGAGCCGACTGGGAGTCGACGCTGGTCGGCGCCCTCGACCGGACCGACCACGGCGTCACCGTCGTCCGTCGCTGCGTCGACGTCTCCGAGTTGCTGGCCGCGGCGGCCACCGGGACGGGCCAGGCCGCACTGCTGTCGGCGGACCTCCGGCGGCTGGACGGCGACACGGTCGCCCGGCTGGCCGCGGCCGGTGTCGCGGTCGTGGGGCTGGTCGAGCCCGGCGACGACCGGGCGGCCGACCGGCTGCGCGCGCTCGGGGTCACCCACGTGCTGCCCGCCGACACGGAGCCCGACGCGATCGCCCGCGCGCTGCGCGAGGCGGTGACCGGGGGGCTCCCGGCCGGCCGCGACATCGCCGATCCCCGGGCCGCCCTGCCGGCGACGAGCCGGCCCGAGGAACCGGAGGGCCGGGCGCCGGGCCGGGGACGGGTCGTCGCGGTCTGGGGCCCCACCGGCGCCCCGGGCCGGACGACGGTCGCGGTGGGCCTCGCCGACGAGGCGGCCCGGCTCGACGTCCCGACGCTCCTCGTCGACGCCGACGTGTACGGCGGCGTGGTCGCCCAGGTGCTCGGGCTGCTCGACGAGTCGCCCGGCCTCGCCGGTGCCGCGCGCCACGCGGTCGCCGGCACTCTCGACGAGGCAGCCCTGGCCCGCCTGTCCTGGGCGGTGCGCCCGCGACTGGGGGTGCTGACCGGCCTGGCCCGCGCCGACCGCTGGCCGGAGCTGCGCCCGCAGGGCGTCGCGGCCGTGCTCGAGGAGGCGCGCCGGGCGGCCGACCTGACCGTCGTGGACTGCGCGTTCAGCCTGGAGGAGGACGAGGAGCTCTCGTTCGACACCGCCGCGCCGCGCCGCAACGGCGTGACGCTGACCGTGCTCGAGACCGCCGACACCGTGCTGTGCGTGAGCGGGGCCGACCCGGTGGCGCTGCAGCGCAGCATCCGGGCGCTGAGCGACCTGCGTGACGTCCTCCCCGACGTCGAACCGGTGATCGTGGTCAACCAGGTCCGGCGCGGCCCGGTGCCGGGCGACCCGCGCCGGGAGATCGCCGATGCCCTCGAGCGGTTCGCCGGACACGACGTGGCGTTCTTCCTGCCCGCCGATCGCCGGGCGACCGACGCGGCGCTGGCGGCCGGCCGCACGCTCGCCGAGGTCGCCCCCGCCTCGAACCTGCGCCATGAGCTGCGGGCCCTCGCCGCGGCGGTCACCGGCGTGCCGGCGCCGCTCGACGCCCGGCGCTCCCGGCTCCGTCGCCGGGCCGGCTGACGTGGCCGACACGCGTGGCGAGCGCCGGCCGGGCGACCGGGGGCCCGGGCCGGAGGGCGTGCGCCGGTGGCCGGTCGACCGCGGCGCGTCGTAGCGTGACCTCCCGACCAGGAGGAGACCGATCGTGGAGCGCCTGACCACCCTGGACGCCTCGTTCCTCTACCTGGAGAGACCGGACAGCCCCATGCACGTCGCAGGCGTGCTGGTGCTCGAGCCTCCGCAGGGTGGGCTGGAGGCCATAGCCGCCCTGGTCGAGGCGCGCCTGCCGCTGGTGCCGCGGTACCGGCAGCGGGTCCTGGAGGTCCCGGGTCACCTGGCCAACCCGGTGTGGGCCGACGATCCCGACTTCGACGTCGACTACCACGTGCGCCGCTCGGCGGTGCCCCGTCCGGGAACCGAGTCGCAGCTGCTGGACCTGGTGTCCCGGGTGACCGCGCGGCCGCTGGACCGGGGCCGCCCCCTGTGGGAGGTCTACCTCGTGGAGGGGCTGGCCGGCGGCCGGGTCGCGGTCATCACCAAGACCCATCCGGCGCTGGTCGACGGGCTGGGCACGGTCGACATCGGTCAGGTGCTCCTGGACTCCTCCCCGGACGCCGCGCTGCCGGAGCCCGAACCGTGGCGGCCGCGGCGGTTGCCGAGCGGGGTCCGGCTGGTCCGCGAGGCGGTCGGCGAGTACGTGCAGCAGCCCACGGCGGTGGTCGACACCGCGCGCCAGGCGGTCGCCGACGCGCGCTCCACCGGCGTGCGCCTGACCAGTGCGGCGCGCGGCGTGGCCCGCACAGCCCGCTCGGCGTTGTTCCCGGCCCCGCACAGCCCGCTCAACGCCGCGAACGGCAGCCAGCGCCGGGTCGCGGTGGCCCGGGCGGCGCTCGACGACGTGAAACAGGTCCGCAAGGTCCACGGCGGCACGGTCAACGACGTCCTGCTGACGGTGGTCGCCGGCGCGCTGCGGGACTGGCTGCTCTCCCGCGGCCAGGCGGTCGTCGGCTCGACCTCGGTGCGGGCGCTGGTCCCGGTGTCCGTGCAGGGTGAGGGGGAGGAGGCGCCGGGCAGCCGGGTGTCGAGCTACCTCGTCGACCTCCCCGTCGGCGAGCCGAACCCGCGCGTCCGGCTCGCCCGGATCAGCTACGCCATGCGCGGGGTGAGCCAGCACAGCCGCTCGGTCGGCGCGGAGACGCTGATCGCTCTCACCGGCTTCGCCCCGCCGACCCTGCACGCCCTGGGCGCCCGGGCGGCCCGCGGCCTGACCCGGCGGATGTCCAACCTGGTGATCACCAACGTGCCGGGCCCGCAGATGCCGCTGTACGCGGCCGGCGGCCGGATGCGCGAGGTCTTCCCCGTCATCCCGCTCGCTCCCGGCCAGGGGTTGTCCGTGGGCATCACCAGCTACGACGGTCAGCTGTTCTTCGGCCTGAACGCCGACCGCGACAGCGTCGGGGACGTCGACGTCCTCGCCGACCTCCTCGAGCAGGAGATCGGCGTGCTGGTGGAGACCGCCGGCTGACCCTCGGGCGAACGGCCGCGGTCGGCGCCGGGATACCGTCGCGCAGTCCACCAGCGAGGAGGAGCCTGCCCGGTGCGCGTGTACCTGCCTGCGACGACGAGCGCCCTGAAGACCCTGGTGGACGACGGTCGCCTCGCCGGTCCGCACACCGCCTTCGCGGTCACCCCGCGGCTGCGCGCGTTCTACGCACTCAGCGACGCCGAGGCCGATGTCGAGGAGCTGGAGTACGCCGCCCTCCTGGGGGCGGCCCGTGCGAGCCTGCGGCTGATCGACGTCGATCCGACCGCGGCTCGGCGCCGGGTCGTGGTCGCTGCCGACGTCCCCGACGCTGCGGTCTCCGAGGTCGAGGACCCCGACGCCGACCCCGGCGCGGTCCGGGTGACCGGGGACATCGCACTCCGCGACGTCGCCAGCGCGCACATCGACGGCGCCGACGCCGAGGACGACGTGCGCGCCGCGGTCAACGTCGTCCTCGAGGCGGACCTGGGCAGCGAGAGCGCGCAGTTCGTCGTCGACCAGGCCGAGGGGCACGAGCTGGCCTGGTACGCCAGCCAGGAGATCGGCACGGTGCTGGAGCTGCTCTGACCCGCCCGCGGGCGCCGGTCTCACGCCGCCGCTCCGACCCCTGCGAGGCCCGGCGTCCCGGCCGGTGACGCCGGACGCCGCCGAGCCACCTGTACCCGCTGCGGCACCCCGCCCGTCACCAGCCATCCCGATCCCGGGCGCCGGGGGACCGGTGTCCGGGGGAGCCGGATGCCCAGCAGGTCGGCGTCCCCGGGGGCGGGGCAGAGCAGCAGGCCGCCCCGTCCCCGGCGCAGCGCCGGCACCGGCCCCCGGTAGACCGACGAGAGCTCCGCCGCCGTTCCTGCGACGAGGACGAGGAGCCGGTCGGCTCCGGTGTCCGCGGCGATGGCCGTCAGCACCGGGGACTCGGCGACCATGCCGAGGTCGTCGACCACGACCGCCCCGCGCGCTCCGTCCAGAGAGGTGAGCCAGGACCGCCACCCCGCCACGTCCGAGTCGGCGATGCGGGTGCCGCCGCGATCCCCGGCGCCAGGCACCGCGGCTGCGCCTCGGACCACTCGGAGCACCGGCACCCCGGCGGTCGAGAGGTGGAGGGCGAAGGCATCGAGCGCGCTGCTGCGGCCGCTCCCCGGCGGGCCGGCCACGAGCAGCCCGCCCGTGGTGGCGAGGTCGACCCGGAGCACGGCGCCCTCGTCCCCGCCCGGTCCCACCGGGAGGGGCAAGCCCGGACCGACGGACGTGCGGGGCGTCGGCGGCAGCACCGGATCGGCCGGTAGTTCTGGTACCGACAGCGGGCGGCGTGCGCCCGCGGGAACCCGGTACGCCGCCGGCGGCGGCAGCTCGCGGGGGAGTGCGAGCTGGCACTCGACGGCGTCCTCGCCCAGCAGAGCGCGGCCCGGGGGCCGTCGGTCGGGGACGGCGCGGGCGGGGATGCCGGCGACGGCGTAGTCGGCGCGGTCGGGGAGGGGCAGCACCAGCCGGGTGCCGACGGCGCCGGCCAGCCGCCCGCCGGGCACGGCCCGGTCGGCCGTGAGCAGGCAGGTCAGCCCCACAGCCGCGCCGTCGCGCAGCAGCCGGAGCAGTGCTGCGGCACCGCGGCCGGGCTCCGCCTCGTCCAGCTGGGCGCTGAGCGCCTCCACGCCGTCGACGAGCAGCACCAGGTGCGGCCACGGCGCCGGCGACGCCCCGGCGCGCCGCACGGCCACCTCCTGACCCAGCCGGTCGAGCAGCCGGACGGTCCGCAGCGGGTCCTCGCCGCCGACCGCCGTCCCCGTGTGCGGCAGGCCCGCGACGCCGGCCGCCAGCGCTCCACCGCCGTGGTCGAGGACGTGGACGTGCAGCTCGTCGGGCGGGAGCGCCGCGACCGCCTCGGCGAGCACCGTGCGGAGGAACGTCGTACGGCCGCTGCGCGCGCCGCCCACCGCCAGCCAGCTCCCGCCGCGGTCCAGGTCCAGGACCAGCGGTTCCTGCACCTGCCGGTCGGGACGGTCCAGGAGCCCGATCCGCAGCCGCGACGGGGCGTCCGCCTCCTCGGCGGGTGGACCGGCCGGCAGGTCCTCGGCGCGCAGGACCTCGGGCAGCGCGGGACACCACGGCCGGTGCGGACGCGGGGTGCCGGTCTCCGCCGCGTGCCGGGACAGCGCCGTGGCCAGCCGGACCAGCTCCGACGGTCCGCCGTGCGGCTGTTCGACCGGTTCGGCTCCCGGGGACGGCCAGCGCAGCGTCCGCACCCGAGGGCCCTGCGACCGGGGGTCCGCGGCCGATGCCGGGGTCTGCGCGGCCTGGAACAGGACCGGGGCACCCGCACCGGCGCGCAGGAGCCCCCGCCCCGGGACGTCGACCGGCAGGCGGGCCGCCGCGGGCGTGCCGAGCACGTCCCTGGAGTCGGCCTCGTCCGTCGTCCGCAGGCAGATGCGGAGCGTGGAGTTGGCCTTGATCTCCGGGGACACCACGCCTGCCGGGCGTTGGGTGGCCAGCACGAGGTGGACGCCGAGGGAGCGGCCGCGTTGGGCGATGCCGACGAGTCCGGACACGAAGGAGGGCAGCTCCTCGGCGAGCCCGGCGAACTCGTCCACGACGATGAGCAGCCGCGCCAACGGCACCGAGCCGGACAGGGCGGTGAGGTCCGTGGCGCCGTGCGCGGCCAGGAGGGTCTCCCGGCGGGTCAGCTCGGCGCTCAGCGACCGCAGCGCCCGGGCCGTCGACGATCCGTCGAGGTCGGTCAGCAGCCCCACGGTGTGCGGAAGCGAGGCGGCGTCGGCGAAGGCGGCGCCGCCCTTGTAGTCGATCAGGAGGAACGAGCAGCGGTCCGGCGGGTGGGCGAGGGCCAGGCTGGCGATCAGGGTCTGCAGCAGCTCCGACTTCCCCGACCCGGTGGTGCCGGCGACCAGCGCGTGCGGGCCGACCCGGCACAGGTCGACCGTGGCGAGCCCGGTGGCCGTGCGGCCCAGCGTGGCGACGAGGGTGTCCCGGGACCGCGACCACTCGCCGTGCACGCAGCCGTCCTCGACCCGCAGGCCGGGGCGCGGCAGGTCGGGCAGCGACACCTCTCGGGGGAGCTCGTCCTCGGCGGCCGCCGGGGTGAGCCCGGCGAGGTCGCGGGCCAGCGCGGCGGCGACCCGCAGCGGCAGGTGGTCGACGGTCACCTCCACCGGACCGACGCTGCCGGCCCGGTGGAGCAGCGCGCCGGTGCCCGTCTCCCCGGCCGACTCCAGAACGGCGTCGGCCGCGACCGGCAGCTGCTGCCTCGATGGCCCAGCAGCCAGGACGACGACCCCGGCCTGGCGGGCGGCGCGCAGCGCCGTGGCCAGCCGGGGACCCACCGGACGGTCGACGACGACCACCGTCCACCGCGAGGCCGTGGCGTGCGCTCCCGGGCCGGTGGTGCCGCCTGCGGGCCCGCCGCGGGCGACCAGGCCGGCCAACCACCGCAGCAGCGGGTCGTCGTCGGCAGCTGACGAGGCGCCGACCTGCACGTCGTCGTCCGCGAGGTGGGGCAGCCAGCGTGCCCACCTCCAGTCCCGGAGCCGGTCGTCGGAGGTGAGCAGGGCCAGGGCCAGGTCGCCCGGGGAGTGCAGCGCCGCCAGCTGCGCGACCACGCCGGCCACCACGCCCAGGACGCGGGCGCGCGGACCGGTGACGCCCAGCCCGCCGGTCGCGGCGAGAGCGACGACCGCGGGGAGGTGCTCGGCGGGCACGGGTTCCCGGGTGCCGTCGGCGAGCACCCGCGTCACGGCGGTGGCGCCCGGGCCGGTGCCGACGCGGACGGTCAGCGCGTCGGCGTCGTCCCGTGACCGCCGCCAGAGCGCGGTCGTGCGGCGCCGTGCCGCGGTGGCGAGGGTGGCGAGGTCCGGGTGAGCCGACCCGATCGCGAGCACGTCGGCGCGGACGGCCTCGGCCACCCGTTCCTCCGCCGCCGTCAATGCCGCGGCGTGCTCGGCCGCCGCCCGTCGTCCGCCCCGCCGTCCGGTCCACCGGTCGGAGAGCCAGGTGCCGACCGCGACGACGGGACCGAGCGCGGTGAACACCAGGAATTGAGGAGTGCCGAGCACCCAGGCGAGGACGATGCCGGCCACCACCGGCAGGGCGACGGCGGCCCAGGCCAGCGGTCGCCGCGGAGTGCGGACGGGGGGTGCCGGGAGACGGACCTCGAGCGGCTGCCGGGCCTGGTCCAGGCGCGGATGGGAGCGCAGCCGCAGCCGTCCGCCGGGAGCCGGCTGCGCGGCCGCAGGAGGGTCCGTGGGGATGGCCGGCACCAGCGCGCTCGCCCCGATCCGCAGTACGGTGCCGGCGGGCCAGGGGCGGGGCCTCGAGCACAGCACCTCGTCGCCGAGCCGGCTGCCGTTGGTGGACGCCAGGTCGGCCACCGCCAGACCTCCGGCGCCGACGTCGACGAGGACGTGCCGTCGGGAGACGTCCGGGTCCTCCAGCCGGACGGTGGCCTCCCCGCCGCGGCCGATCACCTGCCGGCCGCGTGCCAGGGGAAGGGTCGTGCCCGCGTCGGGGCCGCCCACGACGTGCAGCTCCAGAGCGCTGGCCCGATCCGCCCCGGCACCGCGAGGCCCGGCGCGGCCCAGCCCGAGCAGCGCGCCGTGCGCCAGCGCGGAGGAGGTCAGCGGGACGTCGCCCGCGAGGCGCGCGGAGCCGGCCCACAGCTCCGCCTCGGGCAGTCGCAGCGCCTCGGCGAGGGCGGGCAGCACGGCGCCCAGGCGCTCGTCGCCGGCCGCGGTGACCTCGACGTCCACCGTGCCGTCGGCGGTGACGAGGGACCAACGACGGGCCGCGGGCGGGGAGGACTCGAGACGGGGACGCACGCGTCGACCCTCACCGCCGGCCTACCGGGAGCGGGCCGGGGCGGGACACCTGTGGACGGGCGCCGGGCCTGTGGACGACGGAGTGGGCGTACCCGGGCCGCGCCCTACCGTTCGCCGCGACCGGGACGGGCCCGGGCGAGGAGGAACAGTGAAGGTCGACATCGCCACCCTGCAGTCGATGGCCGGGCAGTGCCGGTCCGAGGCCGCCGAGAGCGCAGCGCGCCACGCCACGTTGTCGAGCAGCGTCAACGCGTCGGTCCTGGACGGCTGGACCGACAGCCAGGCCGCCGTGCGGTTCAGCGAGCTCTACGAGCAGTGGCGGCTGAGCGCACAGGGGGTCAGCGACGCCCTCACCGGCATGGGCGGGCTGATCGAGAGCGTGGCCGCCTCGTACCAGCAGCACGAGGCGGAGGTGGCCGCACGGATCAGCGCCCTGCTGTGACGGCGGCCGAAAGCGTGCCCGCTCAGGGCGCGGGAGCGCCGTCGGAGGGCACCATCGCCGGACCGCGGCGGCCGATCCGCCCGCGCAGTTCCCGTGCGGTGTCCGGCAGCCGCTCCCACGGGAGGATCGACAGGATCGCCACGCAGTGCGGCAGGAAGATGATCTTCACGCTGGCGAAGACGGCGACGTGGAACCCGAGCAGGAAGACGACCAGGGCCACCCGTGCGCGGTTGGACCAGACCAGCAGCATGAGCGGGGCGACGAACTCGAGGACGAGCATCGCCCACTGCGCGGCCACCAGCAGACCGGGGACCTCGAGCGTCCAGTCCGACAGGACGGTGCCGCGGCGCACGATCGCCCGGGCCAGCGTCGAGCCGGTGGCCCAGTCCCAGCCGCCGAACCGCATCTTCGCCCAAGCGGCCAGGAAGTAGGTGAGCATGACGGTCACGAAGACCGCGGCCATGGCGAAGCCGGCCGCCTCCGAGGAGCGGCGGTCGCGCCAGCGCACCCGCCCGATGGTCGGCAGCACCGCGAGCGCGACGAGGAAGGCGATCCGGTCGTGGTCCACCTTCCCGTAGCTCATCGCGATGACCATCCACTCGAAGTAGAGGAGGAACACCGCGGTGCCCAGCAGGCGGGGCGCTCGCCCGGTGGCTGCCGCCAGCGCCGCGGCCACGAGGGTCCACTGCACGACGTGCACCACCGTGGACGTGGGGACCGGCAGCGGGAGGAGCTGGCCGATGGTGAGCGGCTGGTAGTACTCGGTCGGGACATCGGCGTGCGCCCGGACCCACGCCGTGGTCAGGAAGACGTCGACCGGGACGAACAGGTAGGCGATGGTCCGGAAGACCGCGATCCGGGCCAGCGGCACGGGCCGGAACCACCAGCCGTGCCGGCCGGCTGCCACCCGGGAGTCGCCGGCCGGCTGGGAGCCGGGGGAGGAGGTGGCGCTCACGGGGTGCCCTCCAGGTCCTGGGCGACGAGGACGCTGTCGGTGACCTCGCCGGTCTGCCGGCCGTCCTCGAGCTCGTAGCGGCGCTGCACGACCCGCACCTCGACCAACGGCTCGGCGTCGGGGTGGTGGGCGGCGTAGGTGCCGGCCAGCAGGGCCAGCAGCTCCGGCTCGTCCACGAGGCGGGGCAGCTGCCCCTCGAACTCGGCCCGGCGCAGCCCCACCTCGCCGCCCGAGAGGCGGACCTCCACGTCGTCGGCGGTCATCCCGACCACGCGCGTGGAGACCACCGGACGGTCGGGGTCGGCCCGGGTCGAGTACATCTTGAACGGGCCGAAGGGGAACGAGGCGTCGGATCCCCAGACGGAACCGGCCAGCAGCACCAGCAGCACGGCGACGGCGGCCGTGAGCCGGACCAGCCGGCCGGCGGGGGAGAGCGTCACGACGCCGGCCTCCCCGGGATCACGAACGGGGGGAGCCGGTGGCACCCGGGCATCGTAGGATCAGCGCCCGTCCAGATGGGTCACCGACGCGGCGTCGTGGGCAACTGGCCCCTCGCTCGCGGAGGCCCTCCCGTCGTCGTCCGGGTCCCGCCGTCAGCGTCGACACCGGAGGACGTCCATGCAGTTCGGTCGGTACTACGAGGAGTTCGAGGTCGGGGCCGTCTACAAGCACTGGCCCGGCAAGACCGTCACCGAGTACGACGACCACCTGTTCTGTCTGATCACGATGAACCACCACCCGCTGCACCTGGACAGCCACTACGCGGCGGAGACCACCGACTTCGGCAGGAACGTCGTGGTCGGGAACTACGTCTACTCCCTGCTGCTGGGCATGAGCGTCCCCGACGTCTCGGGCAAGGCCATCGCCAACCTGGAGATCGAGTCGCTGCGGCACGTGGCGCCGACCTTCCACGGCGACACCATCTACGGCGAGACGCGCGTCCTGGACAAGACCGAGTCGCGGTCCAAGGACGACCGCGGCGTCGTGCACGTCGAGACCGTCGGCTACAAGCAGGACGGCACCGTCGTCTGCACCTTCCGGCGCAAGGTCATGGTGCCCAAGCGCTCCTACGGCGAGGCCCGGGGCGGCGAGCAGCCCGGGCGCCCGGAGCCGACGCCCCGCGGCTGAGCGCCGCGGCCGCACGCCCCGCGGCTGAGCGCCGCGGCCGCACGCCCCGCGGCTCAGCGCCGCGCGCACGCCCCGCGGTCGACCTGCCCGAGCGCACGCCCCGCGACGCAGGCGCCCGCGCTCGTGTCGCACGGCGGAGGCGCGCGGTCAGGAGGGCAGCACGCCCCAGCCGGCCAGGGTCTCGACCAGTCGCGGGGTGCACCGCAGCGCCGCCAGTTCAGCGGCGTCGGCGAAGGCGACCGCGTCCGCGTCGTCCCCGGCCACGGGGACGGCATCGGGGTCGACCAGGGTGCAGGCGAGGTCGACGACGTCGTAGACGACGCCGGCGCCCGGGATGCGGACCCGGCCGACCGGCGCACCCGCGCGCACCCGGAGTCCGGTCTCCTCGAGCACCTCCCGCTCGACGGCGGCCTCGGGCGTCTCCCCGGGCTCGACCCGTCCCCCGGGCACCGACCACAGCCCCCGGCTGGGCTCGTGACCGCGGCGGATGAGCAGCAACCGGCCTCGCGCGTCGTGCACCACGGCCCCGACGCAGGCCACCACCGGCGGCGCGGGATCGTTCGCGGAGGACACGCCCCGCACGGTACGCAGCGCCGTCGGTGCCAACGCTTGACGAACCCCTCCGGTCACAGGACGGTGATGCGCGATGACTGCCACCACGGTCTGTCCCCGGTGCGGTGAACGACTCGTCGTCCGCCCGGGGAACTCTGGCCAGGCCTGGTGCCACGTGCACGGCGCGGTGACGCCGCTGCACCACACGCTGCTGGTCGCGCACGACGCCATCGCCGCGGTCACCGCCGACGCCCGCGTCCCGGCCTGGGTGCCCGACCCCATGCCGTCGGGCTGGTCGGTCACCGGGCTGGCGTGGGGCGGGGAGCCCGGGGCGCGCGCGATCGTCGTGGACTGTGCCGGACCGGCCCCGCTGGGTGGCTCGGCCGAGCTGGTGCTCATCGCCGAGGAGCCGGGCACCGGCGTGGGCTGTGGCTACGCGGGCCTGCCCGGCCCCGACCCCGGTGATGTCCTCTCCGGACCCTCCTCGGCCGACGTCAAGGCGGCCGGCCAGCACGCGCCGCTGTGGGCCGTGCCCACCTCCGACGACCGCGCGGCCTTCGTCGGGGAGGCCTTCGGCGTCTGGTTGTGGCTGGTCATGTGGCCGATGTCGGCCGCCTGGCTGCTGGCCGAGCAATTGGAACTGCTCGACCTGCGCGAGCGGCTGTACCCCGATCTGCCGCTCGGCCCGCCGAGTGAGCACCTGCTGCCGGGGCCGTGACGGACCGGACCGGACCGGGCCGCAACCCCGGCGGCGTGTCCCGGGAGGGAGTCGTGAGGCGTGTGTTACCCATGGTGCTCGCCGCTGGGGCACCCCCGTCCCGGCGCTCCGCACAGCACCCACGGAGGTGACGGTGAACCTCAAGAAGGTCCTCACCTGGCTGGTCGTCGCCTTCGTCCTCTTCTACATCATCCAGGCCCCCGAGAGCTCCGCGGAGATCGTGCGCACCGCCGGTCACGCCCTCGGCGACGCGGCGTCGTCCCTGGCCGACTTCGTCGGGTCGCTGATCTAGCCGGGACATGACCGGCCCGGCACCCCGGCCCACCAACGGCCGCCGGCCCCGGTGGAGCAAGGACACCGACAAGTTCACGCTCCCGCAGGAGCGCCCGCCGGTGGTGGCCACCCGGCGGCACTGGGCGGTGCTCGTCGAGCCGCTGGTCAAGTCGCTGCCGGCGCTGTTCGTCGGCGGCTGGCTGCTGCTGTGGGGGGCCGGCCACATCGGCACCGCGAACGCCGACCGCGACAACCAGGTCGCCACCACCGTCGGCTTCCTGGTGCTCGTCGGCGCGCTGGTCTACCTCGGCCTGCGCATCGGTGAGTGGTACATGCGGCACTTCATCGTCACCAACCGGCGGGTGCTGCTGACCAGCGGGATCGTCGTCCGCACCGTCGCCCTCCTGCCGCTGCGGCGGATCACCGACCTCACCTACCGGGAGACCCTCGTCGGCCAGGTGCTGGGCTATGGCACGTTCCGCTTCGAGTCCGCCGGCCAGCAGCAGGCACTGGCGGAGATCACCTACCTGCCGCACGCCGACCAGCTGTACCGCAAGGTGAGCGACCTGCTCTTCGGCGGCGGCGGTGCCGCGTCCTCCGGGGACGACGAGGGTGAGCCCGAGCCGCCGTCGTCCCCGCCCCCGCCCACGCCGAGGGGCCCGCGCGTCGCCCCGGACGACGGACGGCGCGACACCGAGCCGATCCCGCGGGCCCGCCCGCCGCGCCGCCGCGTCGCCGGACGGCGGGTGCGGCAGGCTGACCGGTGATGCGGATCGACCTCCACACCCACTCGTCGGTCTCCGACGGCACCGAGCGCCCCGCCGAACTCCTCGCCACCGCGCACGCCGCGGGCCTGGACGTCGTCGCGCTCACCGACCACGACACCACGGCGGGCTGGGCCGAGGCCGCGGCCGCCCGCCCCGCCGGGATGACCGTCGTCCCCGGCATGGAGCTGTCCTGCCGGTGGTTCCCCGCGGCGGCGCCGCCGATCAGCGTCCACCTGCTGGCCTACCTGTTCGACCCGCAGCACCCCGGGCTGGCGCAGGAGCGGGCGCGGCTGCGCACCGAGCGGCTCGGCCGCGGGGAGCGCATCGTGACCGCGCTGGCCGAGGCCGGCTTCCCGGTGGCCTGGGACCAGGTCGTCGAGCGATCCGGGGGCGGCGTCGTCGGCCGCCCGCACGTGGCGCGGGCGCTGGTCGACGCCGGTGTCGTCGAGTCGGTCGACCACGCCTTCGCCACGCTGCTGCACCACCGCAGCCCCTACTACGTGGCCAAGGCCGACACCGACGTGCTCGACGGCATCGCGCTGGTGCGGGCCGCCGGCGGGGTGCCGGTCTTCGCGCACGGTCTGGCCACCAAGCGGGGACGGGTGGTCGGCGACGAGGCGATCGCGCAGATGGTGGCCGCCGGGCTGCTGGGCCTGGAGGTCGACCACCCCGACCACGACCCCGACGAGCGGGCGCACCTGCGCGGCCTGGCCGGCGAGCTCGACCTGCTGGTGACCGGCTCCAGCGACTACCACGGGACCAACAAGACGACGCCGATCGCCGCGTGCACCACCGCGCCGGAGCAGCTCGAGGCGATCCTGGCCGCCGGCACCGGCGTCGCGCCGTACCGGGACTGACCCGGAGGCGCCGGCCGGACGCCGCCACCACGCCGGCAGGGCACCGCCACCACGCCGGCAGGACGCCGCCACCACGCCGGCACCGCGTCCGCACCACGCCGTGCCGCGGTGCGCCGACCCGTCGCTGCCCGCGGCTAGCGTGGCGGGTGTGGGAGGCACGCAGCTGGAGATGCCGGGCATGCCGCGACGGCTGTTCCCGGCCACGCCGAGCAAGCTGGCGACCTTCGCCGACTGCCCCCGCCGGTACCGGTACGCCTACGTCGACCGGCCGACGCCGCAGAAGGGCCCGGCCTGGGCGCACAACTCGGTCGGGTCCGCGGTGCACGCGGCGCTGCGCTCGTGGTGGGAGCTGCCGCTGTCGAAGCGCACGGCGGTCTCGATCCGGCAGCTGCTCTACTCGGTCTGGTCCCCGGCCGGGTTCCGGGACGCCGAGCAGGCCGACCGCTGGCGGGCGCGCGCGGCCACCTGGCTCACCGACTACGTGGGTGGCCTGGACCCGGCCGACGAGCCGGTTGGCACCGAGCGGCAGGTCGCGGCCACCACCGAGCGACTGGCGCTGTCCGGCCGGGTCGACCGGATCGACCAGCGGGGCGACGAGCTGGTGATCGTCGACTACAAGACCGGCCGGGTGCCCAGCACCGACGACGAGGCCCGCGGGTCACCGGCGCTGGCCGCCTACGTGCTCGGTGTCCGCCGGACGCTGCGCCGGCCGTGCCGCCGGGTGGAGCTGCACCACCTGCCCAGCGGCACCGTCGCCGCGTTCGAGCACACCGAGCGCTCGCTGGCCAACCACGTCCGGCGGGCGGAGGACGTCGCCGCCGACATCGGCGCGGCGACCGCGGCGCTGGACGAGGGGCGGGACCCGGACGAGGCGTTCCCCGCCGCCCCGGGCCGGCAGTGCGGCTGGTGCGACTTCCGGCCCAGCTGCCCGGTCGGCCAGGCGGCCACCCCGGCGCGGGAGACCTGGAGCTTCCTCTCCGAGGAGGAGACGCAGGTCGCTCCGGCCTGACTCAGCCGCCCTGGACGCCGCGCACGACCAGCGAGACCGCCAGCGAGAGCATCACGACGGCGATGCCGGCGTCGAGCACCCGCCAGGCGGCGGGCCGGGCGAACACCGGCCGGAGCAGCCGGGCTCCGTAGCCGAGGCCGGTGAACCAGACCGCGCTGCCGGCCGCGGCGCCGGCGGCGAACCACCAGCGGAGGTCGTCCCACGTGCCGGCGAGGGACCCGAGCAGCACGACGGTGTCCAGGTAGACGTGCGGGTTCAGCCAGGTCAGCGCCAGGCAGGTGGTCACGGTGACGACCAGGCCGGCCCGGTGGCCGGCCGCCTCGGTGACCAGCGCGGCCGGACGCACCACCCGCCGGGCGGCCATGAGCCCGTAGACGAACAGGAACGCCGCCCCGGCGAAGCAGACGACGGTCAGCAGCGCCGGCAGCCGGGAGACCAGCGCGCCGGCGCCGGCGGTCCCGGCGGTGATCAGGGCGACGTCGGAGAGCAGGCAGATGGCGACGACGGCGGTCACGTGCTCCGACCGCAGGCCCTGCCGCAGCACGAACGCGTTCTGCGCGCCGATCGCGACGATCAGGGACAGGCCGAGGCCGAGACCGGAGACGGCGGCCAGCAGTGCGGGGGACACGGACGGACGGTAGGCGGGGCACCGCCATCAGCGCCCACGGAGTTCCTGCAGAACCTGAAGCGGATCTAATGACGGCGTGGACCTCGACCTCGCCCACCTGCGTGCCCTGGAGGCGACCGTCACCGCGGGCACCCTCGACGGCGCCGCCCGCGCGCTGCACGTCACGCCGAGCGCGATCAGCCAGCGGCTCAAGGCGCTGGAGGCAGCCACCGGGCGGGTGCTGCTGGTGCGCAGCAAGCCGGTGCGGGTCACCGAGTCGGGGCAGGCGGTGCTGCGGCTGGCCCGCCAGGTGGCGCTGCTCACCGCGGACGCCACCCGGGAACTGGCCGACGACGGCACGACCGGGCCGGTGACCCTCCCGATCGCGGTCAACGCCGACTCGCTGGCCACCTGGGTGCTGCCGGCCCTCGCGCCGCTGTCGGGCGACCTCGCCTTCGACCTGCACCGCGAGGACCAGGAGCACACCGCCGCGCTGCTGCGGGACGGCCGGGTGATGGCCGCCGTCACCGCCGATCCCGACCCCGTCCCGGGGTGCACCGCGACCCGGCTGGGCAGCATGCGCTACCGCCCGATGGCCACCGCCGCGTTCGCCGGGCGGTGGTTCCCCGACGGGGTTCCCCAGCAGGCCCTGTCCCGGGCGCCGGTGGTGGTCTTCGACCGCAAGGACGACCTGCAGTACCGCTACCTGCGCGGCCGGGGGATCTGCGCGGGGCAGCCCCCGGTGCACCACGTGCCCGCATCGGCCGACTACGTCACCGCCGTCCGGCTGGGGTTCGGCTGGGGCATGGTGCCCGCGCAGCAGGAGCCGGCCGGGGAGCTGGTCGAGCTCGACCCGGACGGCGCGGTGGACGTCGTCCTGCACTGGCAGCAGTGGAAGCTGCGCTCACCGTCGCTGGACCGGGTCGCCGCCGCGGTCCTCGCCGCCGCTCGCCGGGCGCTCGACCAGTAGCAGGGCCGCGGCTCTCAGGCGCTGGCCGGCTCGGCCTGCGCGACGCGCTCGTACGCCGCCCAGACGATGGGGGATCGCTGGACCCGCTGCGGCAGCCGCAGCATGCCCAGCCGGAACGCCCGCAGGGCGGCCGTCGCGGCCGGGTCGGTCACCCCGAGCCCGGGCAGGGAGTACATCCGGCGTGCCCACCGCGGCAGGGTGGCCACCGCGAGCGAGGCGAGCGAGCCCCAGGCCGGGCGCGCCGGGGTCAGGAACCGCACCCACGCCGGCATCGGTGGGGCGAGCACCAGGCGGACCGCGTCGCGCGCCGCCGGGGTGGGCGCGAGCGCCGGGCGGACGTCGGCGAAGTACCCGGCCAGCGCGTCGACCGTCCGCGGCACGTCGTCCTCGGCGCACCCGACCAGGACCGCGGCGGTCACCTGCTCGGCGACGTAGCGGTCGGCGTCCGCGCCGCTGACCACGCCGGCGCGGCGGGCGACGTCGAGCAGCGAGTCGACCTCGCAGCAGTGCACCCACAGCAGCAGGTCGGGGTCGTCGACGCGGTAGGCGCGGCCGTCGACGGCCCCGCCCAGCCGGCGGTGGATGCCGCGGACCCGCCGCACCGCGCGCACCGCCTCGGTGCGCGTGCCGAAGGTGAGCGTGTCGACGTAGGCGGCGGTGCGGACCAGCCGCGGCCACGGGTCCTCGCGGAAGACGGAGTTGGTGGCGACGCCGTCCATCGCGACCGGGTGCAGGGCCTGCAGCAGCAGCGCGCGCAGCCCGCCGACGGAGAACACCGGGTCGGCGTGCACCCGCCAGGTCACGCTGCCGGGGCCGAAGAACCCGAGCAGGTCCTCCTCCGGCGTCCAGTCGCGGGCCGAGACCCTCACGACGGGGTTCCGGTCCGGGTGGCCACCGCGGCCCAGAACTCGACGAAGACCTCCAGCGTCCGCGACGGGTTCTCGATGGCGGGGGAGTGGACGGCGCCGGGGAGCACCGTGTAGCGGGCGCCCAGCCGCCGGGCCATGTCCTCCTGCGCGGCCGGCGACCAGGCGTCGTCCGCGGCGCCGTGCGCGACGAGGACCGGAACACCGGTGGCGGCCAGCTCGGCGACCCGGTCGGGCTCGGTGGTCATCGCGTCGGCCATGCCGCGCAGCCCGGCGGCGCTGTTGGCGAGGAACCGGCGGGAGAGGAACGCCCGGGTGGCCGCCGGCACCGCCTGCGCCCGGGGGTCGGTCATGGCCAGCTGCTCGAGCGTCTCGTTCACCAGAGGGACGCCGCCGGCGTCCAGTAGCGGGGAGAGGTGCTCGAGCAGGTCGGCCCGCGGCCCGGTCAGCCGGGCGGGCCCCGAGCCGAGCAGGGTCAGGGAGGCGAACAGCGCCGGGTCGGCCAGGACGGCGGCCCGGCTGACCAGCCCGCCGAAGCTGTGCCCGACCAGGTGCAGCCCGGCCCGCGCCTCGCCCGCCAGGGACCGGCCCACGGCCACGACGTCGCCGGCCAGCTCCGCCACGGTGTAGCGCGCCGGGTCGTCGGGACCGGGTGACTCGAACTGCCCCCGCTGGTCCACGGCGACGACCCGGTACCCCTCGGCGCACAGCGGCCGCAGCAGGGGCGCGAAGTCCTCCTTGCTCCCGGTGTACCCGGCGACCATCAGCACGGTGCCCCGCTCGCCGTCGTTGCCGGTGTCCAGCGCGGTCAGCGGCCCGGCGCCGCCGGGGAAGGTGCGGTGGTGCGCGTCGTGGTCGGCAAGTTGCCGCAGGTCGTCCGGGGCGATGGAGAGGGGAGCGCTGTGGTCGGGGCCGCCGGGCATCACCATGCCCCAGTCATACCCCGGCGCGCGTCGGGGGCGGCGTCCCGGGTCAGCGGTAGCCGACCACCCGGTCGGTCAGCTGGAGGACGACGACGGAGCCCGCGACGGTGGCGAGCCCACCGGCGGGCAGCCCCTCCACGGTGCTCCGCCCCACCTCGGCGCCGGTGGCCAGGTTCCGCAGGACGACGGCGCCGTCCTCGGGGACCGGCACCGGCGCCTCGACGTCGGGCTGCTTGCCGCCGACGACGTCGCCCGGGAGCCCGGTCGCCGGCGTGGACCAGCCGACCGCGCCGGTGTCCTGCGCGACCGCGGAGAGCGTGCCGCCGGCCAGGACGAGCAGGGCGTCGCCGACGCCGCGCACGAGCACCGGGTCGGCGCCGGGGACCGGGGAGCCCAGCGGAGCGCCGTCCGCGGCGGCGAACAGCTGCACCCCGGCGGCTCCGGCCACGGCCACCGTCCGGTCGACGCCGGCCAGCGTGGCCGTGGTGTCGGGGACGTCGCGGCTCCACACCGGGGACCCGTCGTAGCCGTCGAAGAGCCGCAGCTGCAGCGCGGCGGTCTCCGCGCACCGCTGGAGGACGACGACGCCCGCCTGCCCGACGTCGGCGCCCAGCAGGCGGCACCCCGGCGTCGGTGCCTGCCGCCAGCGGATGTTGTCCCCGACCGGGTCGAGGGTGACCACCCCGAACGGCGAGGCGGCGAGCACGATCCCGTCGGTGCTGTGCAGGACCACGTCGGTCCTGAGGTTCACGTTGCGGGTCCAGGCGCGCACGCCGGTGTCGGCCGACAGCGCGACCGCCTCGTCGCAGCGGTCCTCGGTGCGGAACACCGCGACCACCACGCTGCCGACGGCCGTCCAGTCGCACAGCTGCGCGTTGGCCCGGGTGTAGTGCCACCCCTCGGTGCCGGTGGCGACGTCGAGCGCCCGGACGCCGTGCGCCTCGGCGACCAGCACCCGGCCCTCGTGCACCGTCGCGCGCGGTCGGTCCCCGCTCGTCGCGGTCGCGGACGTCCAGGCGGCGGAGACGGCGCCGGCCGGCGTCCCGTCGGGGACACCGGCCGGTGCTGCCGTGGTGCTCTCGGTGGCCGCCGCGTCGGAGCCGCGCCACAGCAGCGCGGCGACGACCACGAGGGCCAGCGTGGCCGCCGTCCAGACCCACACCCGCAGGGGCGGGCGGCGCACGGCCCCCTTGCAGGGTCCCGCCGCGAGCCTGTGAGCGGTGGGGGGCAAGGGGGTCCTCTCTTACGCGGCGGGCTCGGCGGAGCCCCGGTTGGCGCCCCCGCGGCGGCGACGGCGACGGCGCGGCGCGGACGCGGCGCCCTCGGCCGCGGGCTCGGTCGCCGGGGCCTGCTCGGCGCCGGAGTCCGGCGCGGCAGCTGCGGCTCCGCCGCCCCGGGTGCGCCGGCGGGACCGGCTCTTGCGGGCGGCGGCCGGCTTCTCGTCGTCCTCGCTGGCCGGACCGCGGGAGCCGCCACGGGTGCGCTTGCCGGTCTCGCCGAGGTCCTCGACGGCCTCGGCGTCCAGGCCCTCGCGGGTGCGCTGGGCCTTGGGCAGCCGACCGGTCGCACCCTCGGGCACGTCCAGGTCGGTGTAGACCCACGGCGAGGTGGAGTAGGTCTCCTGGGGCTCGTCGAAGTCCAGGCCGAGCGCCTTGTTGATTAGCTGCCAGCGCGGGATGTCGTCCCAGTCGACCAGCGTGACGGCGACGCCGGTCTGCCCGGCGCGGCCGGTGCGGCCGATCCGGTGCACGTAGGTCTTCTCGTCCTCGGGGCACTGGTAGTTGACGACGTGGCTGACGCCGGTGACGTCGATGCCGCGGGCGGCGACGTCGGTGGCGACCAGGACGTCGACCTTGCCGCTGCGGAACGCGCGCAGCGCCTGCTCACGCGCGCCCTGGCCGAGGTCGCCGTGCACCGCGGCGGCGGCGAAGCCGCGCTCGACGAGCTCGTCGGCGACCTTCTGCGCGGTGCGCTTGGTGCGGCAGAAGACCATCACCAGGCCGCGACCCCGGGCCTGCAGCACGCGGGCGAGCAGCTCGGGCTTGTCCAGGTTGTGGGCGCGGTAGATGAACTGCGTCGTCTGCGGGACGGTCGAGCCCTCGTCGTTGCCGTGCGCGCGGATGTGCGTCGGCTGGGTCATGAACTGGCGGGCCAGGTTCACGATCGGGCCGGGCATCGTCGCGGAGAACAGCATGGTCTGCCGCGCGACGGGGACCATGCCGAGGATCCGCTCGATGTCGGGCAGGAAGCCCAGGTCGAGCATCTCGTCGGCCTCGTCGAGGACCAGCGCCCGGACCTTGCCCAGGATCAGGTGGCCCTGCTCGGCCAGGTCCAGCAGCCGGCCCGGCGTGCCGACGACGACGTCGACGCCGGCCTGCAGCGCCTGCACCTGCGGCTCGTAGGCGCGGCCGCCGTAGATGGCCTGCACCCGGATGCCGCGCTTGGACCCGGCGGTGGACAGGTCGCGGGCGACCTGCACACACAGCTCACGGGTGGGGACGACGACCAGCGCCTGCGGGACGCCGTCGCCGCCCTCGGCCGCCGGGACGACGCGCTGCAGCAGCGGGACGCCGAAGCCGAGGGTCTTGCCGGTGCCGGTGCGCGCCTGGCCGATGAGGTCGTGACCCGCCAGCGCCAGCGGGAGGGTCAGCTCCTGGATGGCGAAGGTGCGGGTGATGCCGGCCTCGGCCAGCGCCGCGACGACGTCGGGGTGGACGTCGAAGTCGCTGAACAGCGGCGCGTCGGCGGCGACGGGGGCGCCGCCGAGCTCTTCGGCGGCCTGCTCGAGCTGCTCGGGGGCGGGCGCGCCGGTCTCGGCGTGCTCGAGGTCGGTGGGGGTGTTGTCGTCGATGGAGGTCAGTGCTCTCGCCTCTGGTCTGCTGGGGGACCGGCTCCGGCGGCGGGGAGGCCGCGTCACACCTGGTCCCGTCGGGTGTCGCGGGATCAGTTCCAGCGCCGACGCGGCCAGCAGACCGGGCGACGGATCGGCCCGGGAGACAGCCCAGGAGGGCGTCGTCCAGCGGTCGTCAGCGCACAGATACACAAGCGAACCGCGCGGCTCGCCGATTCCCATCGTAACGTGCGCAACGGTTAGCCTCTGCGCGCCGCGCTGCCCGGGAGGCCGGGCCTCACCCGACCGGGGCACGCGCGGCCGGACCACCGAGCACAGGAGCTGCCCGTGACCGCGGTCGACCAGCGCGCCGTCGTCGACCTGCTGGGGGTGCTGGCGTACGCCGAGCTGACCGCCTTCGACCGGCTCGCCGAGGACGCCCGGCTGGCCCCCACCCTGGCCGGCCGGGCCGCCCTGGCGCAGATGGCGGCCGCGGAGATCGGGCACCACTGCCGGCTCACCGCCCGCCTCAGCGAACTCGGCGCCGACCCGACCGCGGCGATGACGCCGTTCGTCGCGGCGCTGGACGCCTTCCACGAGTCGACCCGGCCGCGCACGTGGCTGGAGGGCCTGGTCAAGGCCTACGTGGGCGACGGGCTGGCGGCCGACTTCTACCGGGAGATCGCCACGTTCCTGCCCGACCCCGACCGGGCGCTCATCCTGGAGGTGATGGCCGACACCGGCCATGCGGACTTCGCCGTCCGCGAGGTCCGGGCAGCCATCGCCGCGCACCGGACCGTCTCCGGCCGCCTCGCGCTCTGGGGACGGCGGCTGGTGGGCGAGGCGATCACCCAGTCGCAGGCGGTCATCGCCGAACGGGACCAGCTGGCCCAGCTGATCATGGTGGGCACCGGCGACCTGACCGGGCTCGGGCGGCTGATCGAGCGGATCACCGCCGCGCACACCCAGCGGATGCGCACCCTGGGGTTGAACCCGTAGGAACGGCGACGGGGCGCCTCCGCGAGTGCGGAGACGCCCCGGCGCACGAGGTCTCAGCTGCCGGCGATGAAACCGACCCGGCGCTGGTCGGCCTGGGCGATCTCCACGTAGGCGATCCGGTCGACCGGCACCAGGACCCGCCGGCCACGGTCGTCGACGAGCGTCAGCAGGCCGTCCTTCGTGGCGCCGGACATGGCCTTGGCCACCTCGGCTGCGATCTCGTCGGGGGTGTTGGGGCTGTCGATGACCAGCTCCCGGGGGGAGTGTTGGACACCGATCTTGACTTCCACGGGGGATGCCTCCTCGAGTTGCGCGGCTGCACCCCACGCTAGTGCAGCAGCCAGACCCCGACCTGGGGCGCAGCTGCGCCGTCAGCGAACGGGGACGCTCAGTGCTCGCCGTCGAGCCGGGGCCACCCCGAGATGCCACGCCAGGACAGCGCGGTCATCAGCGACACCGCCTCGTCCCGGGACACCGTGCCCTTGCGGGGCAGCCACCAGCGGGCGCTGGTCTCGGCCAGCCCGGTCATCCCGGAGGCCAGCAGCAGCGAGCGCTCGCGGTCCAGGCCGGTGTCGGCCGCGATCACCTCGGCGATCGCCTCGACGCACGCCAGGTGCCCGCGGTCGGCCAGGCCCCGGACCTCGTCGTCGTTGCGCAGGTCGGACTCGAAGACCAGCCGGAAGGCGGCGCCCTCGGCGTTGACGAAGTCGAAGTAGGCCCCGACGGCCCCGTTCACCCGGGTGCGGTTGTCGTCGGTGCCCTCCATGGCCTCGCGCACCCGGTCGGTCAGCGCGGTGACCTGCTGCTCGAGCAGCGCCAGGTACAGCTCCCGCTTGCCCGGGAAGTGCTGGTAGAGGACCGGCTTGCTGACCCCTGCCCGGTCGGCGATGTCGTCCATCGCCGCGGCGTGATAGCCCTGCGCGACGAAGACCTCCTGCGCCGCCTGCAACAGTTGCAGCCGCCGGGCCCCGCGCGGCAGGCGGGACGAACGACGGACGGACTCGGGTGCAGGTCGGGGCAGTGACATGACGCCCGGATGTTACCGGCGGGTCACCGGGCAGCGCGCCCCGTCGGGGCTGACCTACCTTCGGGAGGTGACCCCGTCGCCCCGACCCGCCTCCGACCCCGCCCCACAGGCCCGGCTCTCGACCGCCCGGCTGCCCCGCCCCGGCACGCTGCCGGAGCCGTGGCCCGGGGAGCCGGTGGCGGTGCGCGGCGGGGAGGTCTTCGTCCGGCGGACGCCGTGGTCCGGGCCGGTCGACGGGCCACGGGACGGCGCCCCCCGGGAGCGGGCGCTGTACGTGCACGGCCTCGGCGGGGCCTCGACCAACTGGACCGACCTCGCCGCCATGCTGGCCGTCCGATTCGACGGTTGGGCGGTGGACCTGCCCGGGTTCGGCCGCTCCCACCCGCCGGCGCGCACCTCCTACTCCATCCGCGGGCACGTGCAGGCCGTCGTCGACGTCCTGGAGCAGGTCTCCGCCGAGCCGGGGGAGGCGCAGGGCCGGCCGGTGCACCTGCTGGGCAACTCCCTGGGCGGCCTGGTGTCGCTGATCGTGGCCGCCCGCCGGCCGGACCTAGTGGCCACCCTCACGCTGGTGTCCCCGGCGATGCCGGTCTACCGGGTGCCGCCGGCGTTCAGCCGCACGCTGCTGCTGCTCCTGCTGCCCGGCATCCCGTCGGTCGCCGACCGGCGGCTCGCCGGGGTGACGCCCGAGCAGCAGGTCCGCGGGATGGTGCAGATGTGCTTCGGCGACCCCTCCCGGGTGCCGCGCGCACGGCTGCAGCAGGCCCTGGCGGAGATGCGCGAGCGCGCCGAGCAGCCCTGGGCGGTGCGGGCGCTGACCCGCAGCATGCGCGGGCTGATCACCTCCTACCTGCGGGTCGGTGCGGCCAACGCCTGGCGGATGGCACGGTCGCTGCGCACGCCGACGCTCGTGGTGTGGGGCGACCGTGACCGGCTGGTCGACCCGGCGCTCGCGCCCCGGCTGGCCGCCGCCGTCCCCGACGGCCGGCTGCTCCTGCTCGAGGGTGTCGGCCACGTGGCGATGATGGAGGCGGCCGAGCCGACCGCCCGGGCCGTGCTCGGGCTGGCCGAGGACGTCGCCGCAGCCGAGGCCGTCCCGGAGGCGCGCGCCTCCTGAGGGCCGTCACCGAGACGACACAGTCCGGTACGCGCCGTGACGATCAGGTCTCCACGGACGCCTCCTGGACGTGAGAGCCTGGCCGGGTGAGCCGTCCGGACGCCCCTCCCGGCCGCGGGCCGGGACGGCCTCCCGGACCCCCGTTCCCCCCTCCGCCGAGCGCACCCCGCGGCCGCGTCGGCGTGCCGGAGCGCGGCCTGCCCCGGGTGCCGCCGCCGAGCGGCCGCCGGAGCGGCGACCGCGCCGCGGTCGCCGACCCCCGGCCCCGTCCGCGCCCGGCACCCGGCGACCCGCCCGGCTCCCGCCGGGCCGCGGCCGACCGCCGTCCGCCCGCGCCCCTCCGGCAGCCCCGTGGCGGACTGCGCCGGTTCTTGACCCGGTGGGGCTGGCGGGCCTACGCCATCCCGCTGCTGACCATCGCGACCGTGCTGACCCTCCTCGACCTGGTCGCCTCCGGGGCCGGGACGACGTCCCGGACGGCCGGCTCCGCGGCGTCGTCCGCCCCTGCCGTCGCCAGCCCGTCGGCGGCGGCCCCGACCGCCGAGCCGACGGAGGACGCCGAGCCGACCGGCGACGGCGAGTCGTCGGAGGAAGCCGGGCGGGCCGAGGGTGATGCCGGGCCGACGGAGGTGGAGGCGCCCGCGACGGGCTTCGTGCAGAAGGGCGCGGGCACGGTCACCGTGGTCCCCGGCACCTCGCAGGTCTACGGCAGCGGGCCGCTGGAGCGGTTCGTCGTCGAGGTCGAGGACGGCATCGGCGTGGACGGCGCCGCGTTCGCCGCCGCCGTCGAGGCCACCCTCGGCGACCCCCGCTCGTGGGGCGCCGGCGGCCGGATGTCCTTCCAGCGGGTCGGGACCGAGGAGGCCGCGGCCGGCGCGTACGACTTCAAGGTCACGCTGATCAGCCCCGGGAACATGGAGACCTACTGCCCCGGCGTGGGCACCGGCGGCTACACCTCCTGCCGGTACGGCGACCGGGCGGTGATCAACCTGGCGCGGTGGGAGACCGCCGTCCCGGACTACCAGGGCGACGTCGCGACCTACCGCCTGTACGTCGTCAACCACGAGGTCGGCCACGCCCTGGGCAACGGCCACCAGCAGTGCCCGGGACCGGGGCAGCTCGCCCCCGTCATGCAGCAGCAGACGCTGGGGTTGCAGGGCTGCGCCAAGAACCCCTGGCCCCACCCGTAGTCGGCTCCCCGGCCGGCGAGGCGGCCACCCCGCGGGTGGGAACAGCCCCGCGTGTCACGCTGTTGTCCCGACGAACGCCGGCCCCCGCGGGCCGCTGTCGAGTGACTGAGGAGCAACCCGTGTCCCTGCCACCCCTGGTGGAGCCCGCCGAGGACCTGTCGATCGACGAGGTCCGCCGGTACAGCCGGCACCTGATCATCCCCGACGTCGGCATGGACGGTCAGAAGCGGCTGAAGAACGCCAAGGTGCTCGCCGTGGGCGCCGGCGGCCTCGGTTCGCCGGTGCTGATGTACCTGGCCGCGGCCGGTGTCGGCACGCTGGGCATCGTCGAGTTCGACGTCGTCGACGAGTCCAACCTCCAGCGGCAGATCATCCACGGCAAGTCCGACGTCGGCCGGTCCAAGGCCGAGAGCGCGCGGGACACGATCAAGGAGATCAACCCGTACGTCGACGTCCGCCTGCACGAGACGCGGCTGGACAGCGACAACGTCATGGAGATCTTCAGCCAGTACGACCTGATCGTCGACGGCACCGACAACTTCGCCACGCGCTACCTCGTCAACGACGCCTGCGTGCTGCTGGGCAAGCCGTACGTGTGGGGCTCGATCTACCGCTTCGACGGCCAGGTGTCGGTCTTCTGGAACGAGCACGGGCCCAACTACCGCGACCTCTACCCGGTGCCCCCGCCGCCCGGCATGGTCCCCTCCTGCGCCGAGGGCGGCGTGCTCGGCGTGCTCTGCGCGACCATCGGCGCCATCCAGGCCACCGAGGCGGTCAAGCTGATCACCGGCATCGGCGAGACGCTGCTCGGCCGGCTGATGGTCTACGACGCCCTGGAGATGACCTTCCGCACGATCAAGGTGCGCAAGGACCCCGAGGCCGAGCCGATCACCGGCCTGATCGACTACGAGACGTTCTGCGGCGTCGTCTCCACCGAGGCCCAGGAGGCCGCGGCCGGCGCGACGATCACCGTCGACGAGCTCAAGGACATGATGGACGCCGGCAAGGACTTCGAGCTCATCGACGTCCGGGAGCCCAACGAGTACGAGATCGTGTCCATCCCGGGCGCGAAGCTCATCCCCAAGGACGAGATCCTCTCCGGCCGGGCGCTGTCCCAGCTGCCGCAGGACAAGCCGATCGTGCTGCACTGCAAGACCGGCGTCCGTTCCGCCGAGGTGCTCGCCGCCGTCAAGAACGCCGGCTTCTCCGACGCCGTGCACGTCCAGGGCGGCGTGACCGCCTGGGCGACGCGGATCGACAAGACGCTGCCCACCTACTGAGAGGACCCCCTGCCCCCGCCACTCGCACGCTCGCGGCGGGGCCCTGCAGGGGGCCGTTCCAGCCCCTCGCCAGGGGGCCGCTCCATCACCTCACCTGGGCCCGGATCGCTCCCCGCTGGAGCGGTCCGGGCCCTCGTGGCGTCTACTGACGACGTGTCCGAAATCTCTCCCGCCGAACTGCTCGAGCTCTTCCAGCGGGCGCAGGCATCGTTCACCGATCGGGTCGACGCGGTGAAGCCCGAGCAGTGGGAGGACCCCGCGCTGCCGGGGTGGAGCGTCGCCGACCTCGTGGCCCACCTGGTCACCGAGGCGCTGTGCGCGCCTCCGCTGCTCGCCGGGGAACCGTACGACCTCCTCGACGGCCGGTTCCCCGACGCGACGCCCGACCTCCTGGGCGACGACCCGCTGACCGGCTGGGAGTCCGCGGCCGACGCCGCCCTGACGGCCTTCGCCGACGACCACGCGCTGCTGCGCACGGTGCACCTCGCCCGCGGCCCCCTCCTCGCGGCGCACTACATGGAGGAGATGACCGCCGACCTGACGGTGCACTCCTGGGACCTCGCCCGCGCCACCGGCGGGGACACCGACCTGGACCCGGTCCTGGTCACCGCCGGTCTCGTGGTCGCCGACCGGCTGCCGGAGGACGGCGTTCCCGGGCTGATCGACCCGCCGCTGGACGTGCCGCCCACCGCGTCGCCGCAGTCCCGCCTGCTGGCCCGGTTCGGGCGTCGGGGGTGACGCACGCCGTGATGCGGTGAGCCGATCCACGGATCGGCGGCCTCTAAGCTGCGGGCGCTCTCGAGAACCAGGAGGTCACCCGCATGAGTACGCCACCGCCGGGTCAGGGGCCCTACGGCCCGCCCGGTCCCCAGCAGCCGGGTCAGGGAGGCTGGGGACAACCGCAGGGTGGCCCCGGTGGTCAGGGTGGGGCGCCGCAGGGCCCGCCGCCCGGTCAGCCGGGACAACCCGGGCCCTACGGCCAGCCGGGACAGCCGGGGCCCTACGGCCAGCCCGGACAGGCCGGGCCCTACGGGCAGCCGGGGCAGCCCGGACAACAGGGGCCGTACGGCCAGCCGGGGCAGTACGGGCAGCCGGGCCCGTACGGCCAGCCTGGACAGGCCGGCCCCTACGGACAGCCGGGGCAGTACGGGCAGCCGGGCCCCTACGGCCAGCCCGGTCAGCAGGGACCGGGCAAGAACCGCCGTGGCCTGGTCATCGGCCTGGTCGCCGGGCTCGTGGCCCTCGTCGCCCTCGCCGCCGTCCTCTTCCTCACCCTCCGCGACGACGACGAGCCGACTCCGGCCGCCGAGAGCACGAGCGCCGCGACCACCTCATCGTCGAGCTCCAGCTCCCGCCCGTCGACCAGCAGCTCCTCCAGCGCGCCCGCCCCCGCCCCCGGCGGCGGGGACCTCCTCGCGATCCTCCCGGTCGACTTCACCGACTGCACCGAAGCCGACCCGCAGGGCGACGGCGACATCGCGCACGCCAGCTGCGGCGCCAGCACCACGCAGCCCGGCCCGCAGCAGGCGGAGTTCTTCCTCTACCCGGACCAGGGCACCCTCGACTCGGTCTTCAAGACCGACACCTCCGGCGCGCCGGACATCCCCGAGGGCCAGACCTGCGCCGACACCACCGGCGTCGGGCAGTGGACCTCGTCGGACAACTCCGGCTCGGTGGCCTGTGCCATCAACGCCGACGAGGGCCAGGTGGGGATCATCTGGACCGACGACAACGCCCTCGTCGAGGGCATCGTCGCCGCGCCCGGCAGCACCCAGGCCGACCTGGCCGCGCTCTACGAGTGGTGGACGACCAACAGCGGCTACCAGCTGTGACCTCGCCGGAGGCGCCCGGAGCACACCCGTCCCCGGGCGCCTCCGCGCATCCGGAGGACGTCGACGAGGCGGTGTTCGACGCCGTCGAGCAGATCCCGCCCGGCCGGGTGAGCACCTACGGCGCCATCGGCCGGCTGGTCGGCGTCGGTCCGCGCCGGGTCGCCCGCGCGCTGTCGCAGGGCGGGGGAGCGGTCCCCTGGTACCGGGTGGTCCGCGCCGACGGGACGGTGGCCGAGCCGGTCCGGGTGCGGCAGCTGGAACTGCTCGCCGCCGAGGGGGTGCCGGTGCGCAACGGCCGGGTCGACCTCGCCACGGTCGGCTGGCCGTGACGAGAGGGCCTCAGCTCGTCCGCGAGGCGCGCCACATGGTGTGCTCGCGGGAGATGGCCGCCTCCGCGGAGTCCACGAACTCCGCCCACTGCTGCTCGGTCGCCGCGTAGGGGATCAGCACCCGGATCGCGGCGAGCTCCTCGTTGGCGATGGCGTACGCCGAGGCCAGGGCCGCGTACTGCTTGGTCTGGACCCACGCCGCCGCAGCAGCCCCCACGGTGGCGACGAGCCCCAGCAGGCCGGCGGTGTCGTCGTCGGTCCCCGCCAGGCTGAACGCCTTCACCACGCCGACGACGACACCGAGCAGCTCGAGGGTCAGGACGGCGACGTTCCAGCGCTGGGCCCGGCGGCGGTTCGACCGGGCCCGCCCCGCGTACCAGTGCTGCTGGTCCTCGATGCGCTGCCGCTCGTAGGCGCTGCGGCGTTCGGCGAGCGGTGCCGCCCGCAGCCGGCGCATCCACTGCGTGACCTCCTCGTACTGGTGGTCCTCCGGTTCGACGGCCTGCAGGTCGCGGATGGAGGCGAGGATCTCCCGCAGCCGCTCGACGAAGAGCCGGTCGGCCGCGGCGCCGTCGAGGTCCGCGGGGAAGAGCCGGCTGCCGACGGCGTAGCGCCAGCACAGCGTCTTGATCGACTCTGCGGCGGCGCGGGCGTCCTGCCAGACCGTCGTGGGACGCACGCTCGTCCGGTACCCCCGCAGCACGAGGGTGGTCGAGAACAGGACCACCGCCGCCACGCCGGCCAGGTCGACGCCCCGGGGGCCGACCGGCCCCGGCACGGCGCCCGCGGCCGCCGCGAGGACGAGCAGCCCGAGCTCGGCGCGGGTGAGCCGGAGGTGTGTCCGCTGCGCCCAGGCGGCCGTGTGGTCGGCGACGCCGAAGGCCCGGGAGTAGGTGGGGGTGTCCTGGCTGCCCACGCGCGGATCGTAGGGGTGTCGCCCGGCCGGCGTCCGGGATGCGAGGGCTCCCGGGTACGAGACCGACGAGGTCCGTTCGGGGGTCGCGTGTGTTCCGGAGCGGACGTCGGCTCGGCATCATGGGCCTCGCTGCGGGCTCGACCGACCGGGACGGACCGAGACATGACGATCAAGGTCTTCGTCAGCTACTCGCGCAACGACGAGGGACGCGCGCGGCAGCTCGTCGCCGATCTCGAGGGTGCCCGGCTCGCCGTGTGGCACGACGTGGCCCTCAACGGCGGTGACCCCTGGTGGCAGGAGATCCTCAGGCAGATCCGTGCGTGCGACGTCTTCCTGTTCGCCACCTCGGACCACGCGTTCGCGTCCAAGCCGTGCCGCGCCGAGCTGGCCTACGCCCGTGACCTCGGCCTGCCGGTGCTGCCGGTCCAGGTCGGGCACGTGGAGAGGCTCCGCACCAGCCCCGTCGCCGACCTCCAGGTCATCGACTACCAGCAACCGACGTCGGCCGCCGCCATCCGGCTGCTCTCCGCGCTCGGCGAGGCGGGGGCGCAGCGACGGGAGCTGCCCGACCCGTTGCCATCGCCACCCCCGGTGCCCTTCGCCTACCTGCTGCGGCTGGGCTCCGCGATCGAGGCCGAGAACCTCACGCCGGTCGAGCAGGGGAGCCTCATCCGCCAGCTGCGGGAGTGCCTGGAGACCGAGGAGGACGAGGGCGTCCGGGGCGACGCCCTGGAGCTGCTGCGCGCGCTGCGGCAGCGCCCCGACGTGACCTACCGCAACGCCGGGGAGATCGACCAGGTGCTCACCGAGTACGCGGGGCGCGCTGCCGTGCCGAGTCCGCGGCCACCTGAGCCGGAGGTCCGCGAGCGCCCGAGCGTGCCGTCGGGAGCAGGACAGCTGCCTCCGTGGGCCGGTCCTGAGCAGACGGCACCTGCTCCGCCGCCCGGGTACGGCTTCCCGTCGCAGCCCGGTGGCCCGCCCTACACCCCGCCGCGCGGGGTGCCTCCCGGCCCGCCCGGCGGGGGTGCGCACGCATGGCACCCCGCCCCGGACACTCGTGCCAAGCGCAACCGACTGGTGCTGCTGGTCTCGGCCGCGGTGGCCGTGGTGGTGCTCGGGGTCATCGGGGCCGTCGTCCTGGTCGGTGGGGAGTCGGCCGAGCGGCGGTTGCTGGAGCAGCTCCCCGTCGACTTCCGGGACTGCCGGCTTGCCGATCCGGCCGGTGACGGCGACATCGCCGCGGCGACGTGCGGGCCCAGCGCGACGCAACCTGGACCCGCACGGGCCTTCTTCCACCTCTACGAGGACGAGGCCAGGCTGTCCTCGGTCTTCGACACAGACATCTCGCGGCTGGGGCTGTCGGACATCCCCGACGGACAGGACTGCACGACCACGACCGGCAAGAGTGGGTGGGGCAGCGGCGACAGCAGCGGGCGGTACGCCTGCGACGTCGACACGCAGAACAGCGTGGTCAGGATCACCTGGACCGACAACGCGGCGCTCACGGAAGGCACCGTCGTGGCAGGGGGCAGCACCCAGGAGGACCTCGCCGCGCTGTACCTGTGGTGGGTCTCGAACAGCAGCTTCCGTCCCTGAATCCCGGCGTGGGGTGGGCAGCGCCTCGCCACACGCGCCCCACCCGTCCCGGGCCTGTCGGACACCCGTGGTGTCATCGAAGGGTGGTGGCGCTGCGGGGGGCAGAGGGTGCGCCGGTCTACCGGCTCGTGCAGACCGATCCGGAACCGGTGGCGCCGCCGCGGCTGGACCCCACGCAGCAGGCCGTCGTCGACCACGCGGGTGGACCGCTGCTGGTGCTCGCCGGTCCCGGCACCGGCAAGACGACGACGATCGTCGAGGCCGTCGCCGCGCGGATCGACCGGGGGGTCGACCCGCAGCAGATCCTCGTCCTGACCTTCAGCCGCAAGGCCGCCGCCGAGCTGCGCACCCGCATCACCGCCCGGGTGGCCCGCACCATCCGTGAGCCGCTGGCCCGCACCTTCCACTCCTATGCCTACGGGGTGCTGCGCCGGGCGGCACTGCTCCGGGGCGACCTCCCGCCCCGGCTGCTCACGGCAGCCGAGCAGGACGCCGTCGTGGCGCAGCTGCTGCGCGGTGACGTCGAGGAGGAGGGGGCGGTCCGCTGGCCGGCCTCCCTCGCCCCCGCCCTGTCGACGGCCGGGTTCCGCACCGAGCTGCGGGAGCTGTTGCTGCGGGCCACCGAGCGCGGCATCGGCGCCGACCGGCTGGCTGCCTGGGGCCGCGAGGTGGGCCACGAGGCGTGGGTGCACGCCGCCGCGTTCGCCGAGCAGTACGAGGCCGTGACGGCGTTCGCCACTGCCGGTCGCGGCGACGCCGCGGGCTTCGACCCGGCGGAGCTGGTGCGCGAGGCGATCGCCGAGCTGGCCGGGGACCCCGAGCTGCTGCGCCAGGAGCGCGCCCGGGCCCGCTGGCTGTTCGTCGACGAGTACCAGGACACCGACCCCGCGCAGGTCGAGCTGCTGGAGCTGCTGGCCGGCCGCGGCGGCGACCTGGTCGCCGTCGGCGACCCCGACCAGGCCATCTACGCGTTCCGGGGCGCCGAGCCGCGCGGCATCGGGGAGTTCCCCGAGCGCTTCCGGCACGCCGACGGGCGGCCCGCCGAGCGGGTGTCGCTGGGGGTCTGCCGCCGCTCCGGCGCGGAGCTGCTGCGGATCAGCCGGCGCGTCGCCGAGGGCCTGCCCGGCCCCTGGGAGCACCGCCGGCTGCAGCCGGTCGAGGGCACCCCGGACGGCGCCGCCGAGGTGCACGTCTTCGGGTCCGCCGCCGTCGAGGCCGCCTACGTCGCCGACGTGCTGCGCCGCGCGCACCTGCTCGACGGCGTGCCGTGGTCACAGATGGCCGTCGTCGTCCGCACCGCCGTCGCCCTGGGTCCGCTGCGACGGGCGCTCACGTCGGCCGGCGTCCCGTCGGCGATCTCCTCCGACGACCTGCCGCTGCACGCACAGCCGGCGGTCGCCCCGTTCCTCGGCGCCCTCGACGCGCTGCTGCCCGGCTCCGACGGCACGCCGCCCGGTCTCGACGAGCCCGCGGCCGAGGCGCTGCTGGCCTCACCGCTGGGCGGGGCGACGGTCCTGGACCTGCGCCGGCTGCGCCGGGCGGTCCGCATCGCGCTGGCCCAGCAGGGCGTCGACGCCGCCGAGCGCGGCGCGCCGCTGGCCACCGCGCTCACCGACGAGACGCTGCTGGAGGCTCTCCCCGAGCACGTGGCCCGCTCGGCGCACCGGGTCGCCGGGGTCCTGGCCGCCGGCCGGGCGGCACTGGGCCTGGGGGGCAGCGCCGAGGACGTCCTCTGGGCGATGTGGCAGCGCAGCGGGCTCGCCGGGCGCTGGGCGCGGGCCAGCGCCGCGGGCGGGGCCGCCGGCGCGGTGGCCGACCGCGACCTCGACGCGGTGGTGGCCCTCTTCGACGCCGCGGCCGGCTTCGTCGACCGGCTGCCCTCGGCCGACGTCCGCGCCTTCGTCGACCACCTCGCCGCCCAGGAGCTGCCCGGCGACACCGGTGCGGCCCGGGCGGCGAACGACGAGACCGTCCGCCTGCTCACCGCGCACGCGTCCAAGGGCCTGGAGTGGGACCTCGTCTGCGTCGCCGGCGTGCAGGAGGGCGTCTGGCCGGACCTGCGGGAGCGGTCCTCGCTGCTCGGCACCGAGGAGCTGGTGGAGCGCGCCGCGGGGGTCGACGGCGCCCGGGTGGACCGCCGCGCGCTCGCGCTGGCCGAGGAGCGGCGGCTGTTCTACGTCGCCTGCACGCGGGCCCGCCGCCGGCTGGTGGTCACCGCGGTGCAGGGCGCCCTCGACGGCGCCGAGGCCGGCGCGACCGCCTCCCGCTTCCTGGAGCTGGTCGCGCCGTCCCCCGAGGAGGGCCGCCCGCTCACCGAGCTGCCCCGCTCCCTGACCCTGCCCGCGCTCGTCGCCGACCTGCGCCGGGCGGTCACCGACCCGCACACCCCCGCCACCCGCCGGTCGGCGGCCGCCGCGGTGCTGCGCCGACTGGCCGACGAGGGCGTCCCCGGCGCGGCCCCCGCGCAGTGGTGGGGGTTGCCGCCGCTGTCCGACGACGCCCCGCTCGTGCCGGAGGACGCCACGGTGCGGGTGCGGCCCTCGGCGATCGAGACCTTCCAGCGCTGCCCGTTGCGCTGGGTCCTCGGCGCGGTCGGCGCGGAGGCCTCGCCCGACGCCACCCGCACCGTCGGCTCGGCGGTGCACGCCGTCGCCCAGCGGGTCGCCGACGGGCTGCCGCCGGCCGAGGCGCCCGACGCGCTGGCCGCCGAGCTCGACACGCTCGACCTCGGCCCGGGGTGGTCCGACCAGCGCCAGCGCGGCTCGGCGCAGCAGATGCTCGACCGGTTCCTGCGCTGGCACGCGGCCAACCGGCGCGAGCTGGTCGCCGCCGAGGAGGACTTCGACGTCGTCGTCGGCCGGGCGCGGCTGCGCGGGCAGGTGGACCGGCTGGAGCGCGACGCCGAGGGCCGGCTGGTCGTCGTCGACCTCAAGACCGGCAAGACCGCCGCGAAGAACGTCGAGGAGCACGGGCAGCTGGCCGCCTACCAGGTGGCCGTCGCCGCCGGTGCCTTCGCCGGCCACGGCACCGTCCCCGGCGGCGCCGCGCTGCTGCAGGTCGGCACCGGCGCCAAGGCCAAGGAGCAGCACCAGGAGCCGCTGCCCGCCGACGTCCCCCTGGAGCAGACCCCCGCCGGTGAGCTGATCGCCGCGGTCGGCGACGGCATGGGCGCCGGCGCCTTCGAGGTGCGCACCGGCACGCACTGCTCGCGCTGTCCGGCCCGTCGCAGCTGCCCGCTGCACGAGCGCGGCCGGCAGGTGACCGCGTGACCACCGAACAGCTGTCCTTCGACGACCTGTTCGACGGCGGACTCGAGCCGCAGCCGGAACCGCGGCGGCTGCTCACCCCGGCCGAGGTGGCCGCGCGCTGCGGGCTGTCCTACGCGCCGTCGGAGGAGCAGGCCCGGGTGGTGGCCGCCCCCGCCGACCGGCCGCTCGTCGTCGTCGCCGGGGCCGGGTCGGGCAAGACCGAGACGATGGCCGCGCGGGTCTCCTGGCTGGTCGCCAACCGGGTCGTCGAGCCCGAGGCGATCCTCGGCCTCACCTTCACCCGCAAGGCGGCCAGCGAGCTCAACGAGCGCATCCACCTGCGGCTGGGTGCCCTGGCCCGCCACCCCGACACCGAGCCGGAGCTCAAGGAGCGGCTGGAGATCGCCCAGCCGACCGTCGCCACCTACCACGGCTACGCCGCGTCCCTGGTCGCCGAGCACGGCCTGCGGATCGGCGTGGAGCCCGGCGCCGGCGTCCTGGGCCCGGCCATGTGCTGGGGGCAGGCCGCCCAGGTGGTCGCCGCCTACACCGGCGACATGGACGACGTCCCGCTGTCGCTGCTCACCACGGTCGAGGACGTGCTGGCCCTCGCCGCGGAGATGGGCGAGCACGACGTGACCCCGGCCGCCCTGCGCGCCTGGACCGCCCGCCTGGAGGCGCAGGTCGCCGGCTACGCGGACGCGCCGCGCAAGCGCGGCCCCTACGCCCCGGTCGTCGAGATGCTCGCCCGCCAGCGCGCGCGGGCGGCGCTGCTGCCCCTGGTGGAGGCGTTCGAGGCGCGCAAGCGGGCCATGGGCTCCATCGACTACGCCGACCAGGTCGCCTCCGCCGCGCGCATCGCCGTCTCCGCGCCGGAGGTCGGCCGCCGCGAACGGGCCCGCTGGAAGGTCGTGCTGCTCGACGAGTACCAGGACACCAGCGTCGGGCAGCTGCGCATGCTCGAGGCGCTGTTCGGCCGGGAGACCGGCCACCCGGTGCTCGCCGTCGGGGACCCGCGCCAGTCCATCTACGGCTGGCGCGGGGCGTCGGCGGGCACCATCGAGCGCTTCGCGCGCACCTTCCCCGGGGTCCGCGAACGGCGCGCCGAGCGGCTGACCCTGGCCACCAGCTGGCGCAACGACGAGGCCGTGCTCGCCGTCGCCAACGCGGTGTCGGCGATGCTGCCGCCGCCCGAGGTGCCGCTGCCGGACCTCTCGCCCGCACCCACCGCCGGCCGCGGCGCGGTCACCGTGGGCCTCTACGAGACCGTCGCGGAGGAGACCGCCGCGCTGGCCGACCGGCTGGCCGCCTGCTGGCACGGCACGGACCCGGTGGTGGGCCGCCGTCCGGACGGCCGCCCGCCGACCGTCGCCGTCCTGGCCCGCACCCGCAAGCAGCTGCCCGGGATCGCCGCCGCCCTGCGCGAGCGCGGCCTGCCGGTGGAGGTCGTGGGCCTGGGCGGCCTGCTGGAGGTCCCCGAGGTCTCCGACGTCGTGGCCACCCTCACCGTGCTGGTCGACCCCACCGCCGGGGACGCGCTCGGTCGGCTGCTGACCGGCGCCCGCTGGCGCATCGGCCCGCGTGACCTCGCCGCGCTCGAGGCCCGCGCCCGCGCGCTGGTGCACTCCCGCCGCCCGGAGCGCGACGCGCACCGGGCCGGCGCGCAGCAGCCCGGCGCGCCCGAGCCGCCGCAGGAGCGGGGCAGCATCGTGGAGGCGCTCGACGACCTCGGCGACGCCCAGGACTACTCCGCCGAGGGCCACCGCCGGCTGCGCCGGCTGGGTGCCGAGCTGAGCTCGCTGCGCACCCGGCTCGGGGAGTCGCTGCCCGACCTGGTCGACGAGGTGGCCCGCACCCTCGGCCTGGAGACCGAGCTGGCCAGCGCCCCCGAGGTCAGCCCGGCCGGCGCCCGCGCCCACCTCGACGCGCTGCACACCGTGGCCGCGCAGTTCACCGAGCTCGCCGAGCTGCCGTCCCTGCCGGCCTTCCTCGGCTACCTGCGGGACGCCGAGGAGCGCGAGCGCGGGTTGGAGCCGGGGGAGGTGGCGGTCAACCCCGAGGCGGTGCAGCTGCTCACCGGGCACTCGGCCAAGGGCCTGGAGTGGGACGCCGTCGCCGTCCCGGGCCTGACCGCCGACCAGTTCCCGGCCAAGCCCGGCGCCAGCGACTCGTGGATCAAGGACCCGGGTGCGGTGCCGGTGGACCTGCGCACCGTCGACCGCGCGGAGCTGCCGCAGCTGCGCCTGCCCGTGCCGGGCTCCGGGGACCAGGCGGCGGTCAAGGAGGCCCTCGAGCAGTACGTCGAGGACTGGAAGGAGTTCGGCACCGGCGAGGAGATCCGGCTGGGCTACGTCGCCGTCACCCGGGCCCGGCAGCTGCTGGTCTGCTCGGGCAGCTGGTGGCGCGACGGGGTGCGGCCGAACGGCCCGTCGTCCCTGCTGGAGACGGTGCGCGGGGCCTGCGAGGCCGGCGCCGGCACGGTCCTGCACTGGGCGCCGGCGCCGGAGGACGGCGCGGAGAACCCGGCGCTGGCCGAGTGGCCGGTCGGGGTCTGGCCGGCCGACCCCCTCTCGCCGGGCCGCCGCCGCGCGCTGGCCGCCGCCGCCGAGCTGCTCGCCGGGACCCCGCCGCACCCCCTCGACGCCGGCCTCCGGCTCGGCGACCCCGATCCGCTGGTCGACCAGTGGGTGCGCGACGCCGACCTGCTGCTGCGCGAGCGCGCCGCCGCGGCCAGCCCGACCGTCGACGTGCCGCTGCCCTCGCACCTGTCGGTGTCGGCGCTGGTGGCCCTGCGCCGCGACCCCGCGGAGCTGGCCCGCCGGCTGCGCCGGCCGATGCCGGCCGCCCCGGCGCCGCTGGCCCGGCGCGGCACCGCGTTCCACGCCTGGCTGGAGGAGCGGTTCGGTGCCGCCCGGCTGGTCGACCTCGACGAGCTGCCCGGCTCCGGCGACGAGTTCGCCGCGCCCGACAGCGCGCTGGCCGATCTCCAGGCGGCGTTCCTCGCCAGTGAGTGGGCCGACCGCCAGCCGGTCGAGGTCGAGGTGCCCTTCGAGACGCCGCTCGGTCCGCTCACGCTGCGCGGGCGGATCGACGCGGTCTTCGCCGACGGCGACGGTGGCTACGAGGTCGTCGACTGGAAGACCGGGCCGCCGCCCTCGGGTGCGGAGCTGGCCGCGGCCGGCGTGCAGCTGGCCGCCTACCGGCTGGGCTGGTCGCGGCTGATCGGCGTCCCCGTGGAGCGGGTCAGCGCCGGGTTCCACCACGTCGCCGCGGGGGTGACCGTCCGCCCGGTCGACCTGCTCGACGAGGCCGGCCTGCTCGCCCTGGTCACCGGCACCGCCCGCTGAGCGTCAGGACGATGCGATCCGGTCCAGGATCGCGGTGGCCAGCTGCTCCGGGGCCTGCTCGGGGATCCAGTGGCTCACCCCGGTGAGCTCGACGAACCGGTAGTCGCCGGTGACGTGCTCGGGGCAGCCCTCCGCGGCGGTGCGGCCGATCGCCACGTCGTCGTCGCTCCACACGAACGTGGTCGGCACGTCCACCGGGTCGACCGGCGTGCTCGAGCTCATCGCCCGGTACCAGTTCAGCGCGGCGGTGAGCGCTCCCGGCGCCGACAGCACCGCCACGTACTCGTCGACGGCCTCGCCGGGGACCGCGTCGCCGAACATCCGCCGCAGCCGCCGGGCGCCGTCGGCCAGCAGCACCTCCTCGGCCTTGCCCTGCTGCCAGAACAGCCGGATGTAGGCCGAGCGCTCCTGCTGCTCGGGATCCGCGCGCCAGGCGGCGGTGAACGCGGTCGGGTGCGGCACGGAGACCGCGGTCAGCGAGCGCACCCGGTCGGGGTGCCAGGCGGCCAGCGTCCAGGCCACCATGGCGCCCCAGTCGTGGCCCACGACGTCGGCCCGCGGCACGTCCATCGCCGTCATCAGGTCGGCGGTGACCTGCGCCAGGTTCGGCAGCGCGTAGGCCTCCACCTCCGCCGGCCGGGCGCCCGGGGAGTAGCCGAGCTGGTCGACGGCGTAGGTGCGCAGCCCCGCCTCCGTGAGCAGCGGCGTGACCGCGGCCCATGACGCCGACGTCTCGGGGAAGCCGTGCAGCAGCACCACCGGGCGGCCGTCGTCCGGCCCGTCGGCCCGGACGTCGAAGGTGAGGTCGCCGACGTCCACCTGCAGCAGCGCTCCGGCCATGCGCTGAAGTTAGCCGGGGACGGCGGCCCGCGCGCCCGCCGCTACCGTCGGACGACGTGGCCAGCCCTGAACGCGACTTCGTGACCGCGCACCTCGACGACCTGCACGCCGACCTCGACGCGTGGCTGCGGATCCCGTCGATCTCGGCCGACCCGGCACACGCCGCATACGTCGCCGAGAGCGCGGCCTGGCTGGCCGAGGCGCTGCGCCGCACCGGCTTCCCGACGGTGGAGATCTGGCCCACCGCGGGCGCCCCCGCGGTCTTCGCCGAGTGGCCGTCGGCGGACCCCGGCGCCCCGGTGGCCCTCGTCTACGGCCACCACGACGTGCAGCCGGTCGACCCGCCCGAGCTGTGGGTGCACCCGCCGTTCGAGCCGACCGTCGTCGAGGGACCGGACGGCCCGGAGCTGCACGCCCGGGGCGCGATCGACGACAAGGGCAACGTCGCGTTCCACCTGCTCGGCATCCGCGCGCACCTGGCCGCCACCGGCCGCGACACCCCGGCGGTGACCGTCAAGCTGCTCGTCGAGGGGGAGGAGGAGTCCGGCTCCCCGCACTTCGCCGACCTGCTGCGCGCCAAGGCCGACCGGCTGGCCTGCGACGTGGTCGTGGTGAGCGACACCGGCATGGCCGCTCCCGACGTCCCCAGCGCCGTCGTGGCGATGCGCGGGCTCGCCGACGCCGAGATCACGCTGCGGGGGCCGGACGTCGACCTGCACTCCGGCTCGTTCGGCGGCGGCGTCCCCAACCCGCTGCACGCCATGGCCGCGCTGCTGGCGAGCCTGCACGACGAGCAGGGCCGGGTCACCCTGCCCGGCTTCTACGACGAGGTGCGGCCGCTGACCGACCGCGAGCGCGAGCTCATGGCGCGCGTGCCGTTCGACGAGGAGGCGTGGCTGGCCGGTCCCGCGGCCTCGCGCGTGGCCACCGGCGAGGCGGGGTTCAGCACGCTGGAGCGGATCGGCGCCCGGCCCACCGCGGAGGTCAACGGGATGTGGGGCGGCTACACCGGCCCCGGCCACAAGACGATCATCCCGGCCGAGGCGCACGCCAAGATCACCTTCCGGCTGGTTGCCGACCAGCGCCCGGCCGACCTCGCAGAGCAGGTCCGCGCCTGGGTCGCGGCGAACACCCCCCAGGGCATCGAGGCCGACGTGCACGTCCCGGCCGGGGGCGTCTCGCCGTGCGCCAGCGACCTGGACTCCCCGGCGATGGCCGCCCTGCTGGCCGCCATCGGGCAGGCGTTCGACACCGACCCCGCCGACGTCCTGTTCACCCGCGAGGGCGGCAGCGGGCCGGAGGCCGACCTGGTCGACGTCCTCGGCGCGCCGCTGCTGTTCCTCGGCGCCGGCCTGCCCACCGACCGCATCCACTCGCCGAACGAGCGGGTGTTGCTGCCGATGCTGCACCGCGGCGCGGAGGCGGCGGCGCACTTGTGGCGCGAGCTCGCCGCCGTCGCCTTCCCGAGCGCCCGGCGGTGAGCCGCAGGCTCCGCCCGCCGTCCTAGGGTGCAGACGTGACGGACGCGGGGCAGACGGGGAGCGCGCCGCCGGGCTGGTACCCGGACCCCGACGGCGCCCCCGGGATGGTGCGCTGGTGGAGCGGGACCGCCTGGTCGGACGTCACCACACCCGCCGGGCCGGGGGTCGCCGTCCAGGCACCGCCGGTGCAGGCCCAGCCCCAGCCGGCCGTCCCGCCGGCGGCCGCCCCGCGCCGGGCCCGCACGGGCTGGGTGGTGGGGCTCTCCGTGCTGGGCGTGGTGCTGGTCGTGCTGATCGGCTTCCTCGTCGGCCGGCCGTCCGGGGGTGGGGACGACGCCACCGACGCCGGCGGCCCCTCGGTCGCCGCCGGGCCGACCTTCCCTCCGGGCACGGTGCGGATCATCGACGAGGCCGCCGGCATCTCCTACCCGTTCCTCGGCGACGGCTGGTACGAGTACGACTTGGGCGTCGTCGTCGAGACGGCGTCGGTCGCCGGGCAGTTCTTCACGACCCAGGAGGTCACGCCCGACGGCGGCACGTTCATCGCCCAGTGCACCTCCGGCCCCCTGGTCGAGCAGTTCGGCTACGCCGGGCCGGGCAGCCTGCAGGGGACCCTCGCCCAGGTCGCCGACAGCGTGCGGACCAACTACTACCCGGCGCCCAACGAGCGGCGGGTGCTGCGCGACGAGGGCCGCACCGTCGACGGCGCCGCCGCGCACCTGTTCGAGTTCGACCTGTCCTGGGACGTGGGCGGCTACGACGCCACGGGGGAGCGGGCGGCGCTGCTGCTCGTCGATGTCGGCCGACCCGCGCCGGCGCTTCTCTACATCTCGATCCCCAACACCCACGCCGAGCTCTACGGCGTCATCGACCGGGTCATCGACGCCGTCGAGGTGCTCTGACCTGCGCTTGGCCCCTCCTTAGCGCGACCTTGACCAGGTCGGCGACAGGGTCGGCCCATGACACGAACCCGCGCCTCGCGCACCCTCTGGACCGCCTCGGCGGCCGCCGCCGTCGGTCTCGGCATCCTCGCCGCCTCGGTAGGCGGCGCCGACGCCTCGCCCGTGACGCAACCCGCCGCGGCCACCGGAGCCCAGCAGTCGGCCCCCTCGTCCGGCTCCGCGGATCCCGCGCCCGCGGACCCGTCGGTCGGCGAGCAGGTCACCGTCGCCGGCACCGTCTCCGCCACCTGCGACGGCGACGTCGTCTCGCTCAGCGGCTCGCCGGCGCCCGGGTGGACGGCGGACGACTCCCCGCGGCCCGGCCAGGTGGAGTGGCGCAACGGCACGCAGGAGGTCGAGGTGACGGTCAGCTGCGTCGACGGCAGCCCCCGCTTCGCCGTCGAGGGGCCGCGCGACGACCGCCGCGGCCGCGGGGGAGACGACGCCCCGGCGACCGGGCGCGGCTCCGACGACTCCGCCGGCCGGGTCGGGGGCGGTCACGGTTCGGACGACCCACCCGGGGACGACTCGGCGGGCCGGGTCGGGGGCGGTCACGGCTCGGACGACGGGCCCGGTGACGACTCCGGGCGCGGCCGCGGTCGGGGCCGCGGTGGCGACGACTGACCGTTCCCCGTGCAGCCGCCGGGCCCGGCCGGACCGTGCCGGGCCAGGCGGCGCGCCGGCCGGCTCCTCCGCTCGGGCGCCGGCGGGGGTCACCGCACGGCGGCCGGTCGGCGCGCCCGGCTACTGTCGGGACGTGACAGCAGCTGGGGCCGACCTCACCCTCCGGCACCCGGTGGAGCGCTTCCGACTGGAGAACGGGCTGCGGGTCGTGCTCGCACCCGACCGCAGCGTGCCGGTGGTCGCCGTGACCGTCTCCTACGACGTCGGGATGCGCAACGAGCCGCAAGGCCGCACCGGGTTCGCCCACCTCTTCGAGCACCTGATGTTCCAGGGTTCGGCCAACGTGCCGAAGATGGAGCACGCCCGCCTGGTCCAGGCCGCGGGGGGCACCTTCAACGGCTCGACCCACCAGGACTTCACCAACTACTACGAGGCGCTGCCCGCCGAGGCGCTGGAGCGCGCGATCTTCCTCGAGGCCGACCGGATGGCGGCGCCGGCCATCACCGAGGAGAACCTCCGCAACCAGATCGACGTGGTGAAGGAGGAGATCCGGGTCAACGTCCTCAACCGGCCCTACGGCGCCTTCCCCTGGCTGCAGTTGCCGCAGATCGCCTTCGAGAGCTTCGCCAACACCCACGACGGCTACGGGTCCTTCGTCGACCTCGAGTCCTCCACCGTCGAGGACGCCGCCGACTTCTTCCACCGCTACTACGCGCCCGGCAACGCGGTCGTGTGCATCGGTGGGGACCTCGACGTGGAGGAGACCGAGCGGCTGGTGCGCCGCTGGTTCGGCCCCATCGAGGCGCGGGACGTGCCGCCGACCGTCGCCACCGGCGAGCGGTCCCCGACGGGGGTCCGCTCCGGCGTCGTCGAGGACCGCCTGGCGCCGACCCCCGCGGTGGCGATCGGCTGGCGGGTCCCGGACCCGGTCGGTGACCTCGACACGTACCTGGGCACGGTCCTGCTCGCCGAGTTGCTCAGCGAGAGCGACGCCTCCCGCCTGGAGCGCCGCCTCGTGCACGACGACCAGCTGGCCGTGGCCCAGAGCAGCTACGTCGGCCTGTTCGGCGACCCCTTCGAGGTCCGGGACGCGACGCTGCTGACCACCCAGGTCCACCACCCGGCGTCGGTCACCGTCGAGAAGGTGCTCGCCGCGGTGCACGAGGAGATCGGCCGCATCGCCGACGAGGGCGTCGGGTCCGAGGAGCTCGCCCGGGTGCAGGCCCGCGCCGAGGCGCAGTTGCTGCGCCAGGCCGACTCCGTGCTCGGCCGCACGCTGGCCTTCGGCACCGCCGAGCTGATCCACGGCCGGGCCGAGCTGGCCGGCGAGCTCGCGGCCCGGCTCGCCGCGGTCACCCCCGACCAGGTCCGGACCGCCGCCCGCGGGCTGGACCCCGCTACCGCTGCCATCCTCGAACTGCGCGCGACAGGAGGACGGTCGTGAGCCAGCCCGCTCTCGTCCCGCCGCTGGGCGAGCCCCGCCCGCAGCCGGAGCTCGCCGTCACCGAGGCCACCCTGCCCAGCGGGCTGCGCCTGGTCGTCGTCCCGCGGCCCGGCGTCCCGCTCGTGGAGCTGCGGCTGCGGGTGCCCTTCGCCGCCGCGACGGCGCGGGCCGCGGCCGCACACACCGCCCGGGCGTCGGTGCTGTCCGGCGCCGTCCTGCTCGGCACCGAGGCGCACGACGCGACCGGCATCGCGCAGCTGTTCCAGGCCCACGGCGGGGAGCTGTCGGTCTCGGCCGACCCCGACCGGTTGCTGTTCGCCACCACGCTGCTGTCCGAGGGGCTGGCCCCGGTGCTCGGCGTGCTGGCCGAGGTCCTCACCGCCGCCACCTACCCGGCCGACCAGGTCGAGGCCGAGCGGGCCCGCGTCGCCGAGCGGATCTCGATCGCCCGGTCCCAGCCGGGCGTGATCGCCCGCACCGCGCTGGCCGCCCGCCGCTACGGCACCCACCCCTATGCCGAGCAGCTGCCCGCTCCGGAGGCGGTCGCCGCCGTCCGCGGCCCGGCCCTGCGCAAGCTGCACCGCGAGCGGGTGCTGCCTGCCGGCAGCACGCTCGTGCTCGTCGGGGACCTCGACCCGGCCGCCGCGGTCGAGGCGGTGGGCGAGGCGCTCGGCGGCTGGACCGGCGAGGGCACGGCGGTGGCCGCCCCGCCGGCACCGACGACGGCCCCGGGACACCTCGAGGTGGTCGACCGGCCCGGCGCAGTCCAGTCCAACCTCCGGCTCGGCGGCCCCGCCCCGAGCCGCACCGAGCCGGACCTGCCCGCCGTGCGGCTGGCCAACATGGTCTACGGCGGCTACTTCTCCTCGCGGCTGGTCGAGAACATCCGCGAGCGGCGGGGCTACAGCTACAGCCCGCGCAGCTCGGTCGACCACCTCGCCGGCGCATCGTCGTTCCTCGTCGAGGCCGACGTCGCCACCGAGGTCACCGGCCCGGCGATGCTCGAGGTCCTCTACGAGCTGAGCCGGATGGCGCTGACCCCGGTCACCCCGGAGGAACTGGACGGCGCCCGGCGCTTCGTCCTGGGCAGCATGGCGCTGTCCACCGCCACGCACGCCGGCCTGGCCAGCACGCTGTCGGCGCTGGTCGGCGCCGGGCTGCCGCCGAGCTGGCTGACCGAGCACCAGCGGGCGCTGGCCGAGGTGACCGTCGAGCAGGTGCAGGACGCGGCCCGCCGCTACCTGCAGCCAGCTGCGCTGACCGCGGTGGTGGTCGGGGACGCCGAGCGGGTCGCCGACGAGTTGCGGGCGCTGGGCCCGGTCGACGTCCGCGCCTCGGCCGAGGCGACGGCGTGACCGTCCCCGACGGGGGCAGCACGCCGGCCGACAACCCGCCGATCCACGACCCCGCACGCGGCTCGTGGCCGGAGAGCCGGCCGTCCCCGCCGGGCGAGGTGCCGGTGCTCTCCCGCTCCGCGCACGACCGGAGCCACCTGGCCCGCTCCCTGCCCGACCCCACCGGCGGCCGGCCGGTGCGGGTGCTCACCGTCGACGAGCGCCGCCAGGTGCCCGTCGAGGAGGGCGACGGCGGTCCCCGGCTGCTCTGGGAGGAGCGGCCGCAGCTGCCCGAGGGCGCGGTGTTCCTCGGGGAGGCCGACGGCGTGTTCTACGCCGCCGTCCGCGGGGACCGGCGGCTGACCGTCGGGAGCCGGCCGGTGGACGCCTGGAGCGGGCTGCGCGAGCTCGGCGCCGACCTCGACGACCTCGACGCGGGCCTGCTCGCCCAGGCCATCGGCATCCTCGAGTGGCACGAGCGGCACCGGTTCAGCCCGCTGTCCGGGGCGGAGACGACCGTGGAGCGGGCCGGCTGGGTGCGGCGCGACCCGGTGACCGGCGCGGAGCTGTTCCCGCGCACCGACCCGGCGGTGATCATGCTGGTCCACGACGGCGCCGACCGGTGCATCCTCGGCCGGCAGGCGGTCTGGCCTCCGGGGCGGTTCTCGATCCTCGCCGGGTTCGTCGAGCCGGGGGAGTCCGCCGAGGCCGCCGTCGCGCGGGAGGTCGCCGAGGAGGTCGGCGTCCGGGTCACCGACATCCGGTACGTCGGCAGCCAGCCGTGGCCGTTCCCGCAGTCGCTGATGCTCGGCTACACCGCCCGCGTGGAGGGCGACCCCACGCTCCGGCTGGACCCCACCGAGATCGAGGAGGCCCGCTGGTTCACCCGCGACGAGCTGCGCTCCGGCGCCGGCCCGCGGGCGCTGCCCCCGGCGGTCTCCATCGCCCGGCACATCATCGACCGCTGGGTGGTCGGCGACCTCGGCTGAGGGTCCTCAGCCGAACCGGCCCTGCAGCACGAGTGCGGGGTGATCGGGGGAGTCGGCCAGGACGACGGCGTCGGCCAGGGCCACGGGGTCGACCTCGGCGTCGTAGCGGTCGAAGGCAGGCAGCTCCCACGCCTGCTCGGCCGGGGTGCGCCGGCGACGGGCCGCCGGGGCGACCCGCAGGTGGACGACGACGTCGAACGCCAGCCCCAGCCCCTGCAGCAGCGGTCCCGGGACCAGCAGCACCCCACCGGGCGACATCGGCTCCGGGGGGACGCGGGCCGCCCGGTCGCGGACGACGTCCCACAGGACCGGCAGGTACTGCCCGGAGCCGCCCGGCCCGACCGGGTCGAGGACCTCCCGGGCCAGCGCGCCGGCGTCGAGCCAGTCGGTGTAGCGGGCGTCCGGGTCGGTCCGGCCGTGCTCGAAGCGCAGCGAGGCCGGGCGGAGGAACCCGCCGGCGGGGACGACGGCGACGGGCCGCCCCAGCGCCGGCAGCCGCTCGGCCACCGCGTCCGCGAGCACCCCGGGCGCGGCGACGTCCGGGCCGTCCACGGCGACCCGCAGCGCGGTCGCGCCCGGTTCCGGGGCCAGGTCGCCGAGCAGTCCGGCCAGCCGGTCGGCGAGCGCCGCCGGCGTCAGCGGCTCCGGACGGGTCAGGACCGGTCCTCCGCGGCCTCCCGGCTCCCGGCCGCTGCGTCGCCGGCGGCCGAGGTGCCGGGCCGGAGCAGGGCGCAGTCGGCCGGAGCCTCCGGCTGCGCGCGGGTCTCGAGCCCCTCGAGCACCTCGCGCGCGAGTTCGGCGACCGGCCGCCCCTGGGACCGCGCGCTGCCGCGCAGCAGCTCGAACGCGCACCGCGCCGTGATGCCGTGCCGCTCGGCGAGGACGCCGATCGCCCGTTCCGTGGACACCCGCGCCGCCAGTGCGTGCTCCAGCTGGGCCACCGTCCGCTCCAGGGCGGCCAGGCGGGCCTCGCGCGGGTCGGCGTCGGGATCGGCCGGCCCGACCGGGCCGCGGGCGGCGCGCCGCGCCGTCCGGCCCGGCTCGACCAGCGCGCCCAGTTCCTCGGCGACGAGGTCGGCGAGCGACATGCCCTCGACGAGGTCGCCCACGTCCTCCGCGCGGCCGGGGGCGAGGACCGACCAGCCCCGGCCGGTGCGGGCCACCACGACCGCGGGTCCCTCCGACCCGAGTGCGTCGTCGGGGCAGGCGGCCGCGGCGGCTGCGTGCTCGACGCTCGAACTCACGACGGCGTCCTCCGGGAAGGCGGGCCCGGCCGGGTGCCGGGACGTCAGCGGGCCGTGGTCGTCACAGCCCTCGTCGGACGATCATGCCTCGTCGCACACCGAGTCTGGGGGACCACTCGCCGTCACGCCTCCGCGGTCTGCGCGAGCTGGTCCTTGACCTCGTCGATGCTGGGGTTGGTCAGGGCGTTGCCGTTGGCGAACACGAGGGTCGGCACGGTGCGGTTGCCGCCGTTGGCCTGCATGACGATGTCCGCGGCGGCCGGGTCGCGCTCGATGTCGACCTCGGCGAAGTGGATCCCCTCGCGCTGCATCAGCTTCTTCAGCCGCACGCAGTAGCCGCACCAGGTGGTGGTGTACATGGTCACGGCGGCGGTCGCTGCACTCATCGAGGGGGTCCTCCCTGGGGATCGGGGTGGCGGCGCGGTGGAGTCCGGCCACTGCGGGGGGTCAACGCCGCGCGCCTGGGGATGCTTCCCGCGTGCGTCGGTGGCGGCTGGGAGGATGGGGGCGGCCATCGAGGGAGAGAGACGGGGGGCCGGATGTCGCAGATCGCCGGGGCGCCCGGCGTCGTCCGGGGCGCCGAGGCGGTGCTCGCGCAGCTGGACGACGAGCAGCGCGCGGCCGCCCAGGCCGTCTCCGGGCCGGTCTGCATCCTCGCCGGTGCCGGCACCGGGAAGACGCGCACGATCACCCATCGGATCGCCTACGGGGTGCACACCGGTGCCTTCGTGCCCGAGCAGGTCCTCGCGGTCACCTTCACCGCCCGGGCCGCCGGTGAGCTGCGCGGGCGCCTGGCCGGCCTCGGGGTCGGCGGCGTGCAGGCGCGCACCTTCCACGCCGCGGCCATGCGCCAGCTGCGCTACTTCGCCCCGCAGGTGCTCGGCGGCCCGATGCCGGGGCTTGTCGAGAACAAGCTGCGGCTGGTGGCCACCGCCGCGTCCCGGGCTCGGCTGTCGACCGACCGCACCAGCCTGCGCGACCTGGCCAGCGAGATCGAGTGGGCCAAGACCACGCTGGCCACGGCGGAGGACTACCCGGCCCGCGCCCAGGCGGCCGGCCGCGAGCCGCCGTTCGAGCCGGCCGCGGTCGCCCAGGTGTACGCGAGCTACGAGTCGGCCAAGCAGCGCGACGGCGTCCTGGACTTCGAGGACCTCCTGCTGGTCACGGCCTACGCGCTGGAGGAGCACCCGGACGTCGCCCGCCAGGTGCGCAACCAGTACCGGTACTTCGTCGTCGACGAGTACCAGGACGTCAACCCGCTGCAGCAGCGGCTGCTCGACGCCTGGCTCGGCGGCCGGGCCGACGTCTGCGTGGTCGGCGACCCCAACCAGACGATCTACTCCTTCACCGGCGCCGACCCCGACTACCTGCTCGGCTTCGCCGACCGCTATCCCGACGCCGAGGTGGTCAAGCTGGAGCGCGACTACCGCTCCACCCCGCAGGTCGTGGCGCTGGCCAACAAGCTCATCGGTCAGGCGCCGCGGCGCAAGGGGCTGCCCGGGCTGCGGCTGCTGGGTCAGCGCGCCGAGGGGCCGGCGCCGCGTTTCTTCGAGCACCCCGACGAGCCGACCGAGGCCGCCGCGGTCGCGCAGGCCTGCCGCGCCCTGGTCGAAGCCGGGATGCCGGCCGCCGAGATCGCGGTCCTGTTCCGGATCAACGCCCAGTCCGAGGTCTACGAGAACGCGCTGAGCGCCGCGGGCGTCCCGTACGTGCTCAAGGGCGGGGAGCGGTTCTTCGAGCGGCCGGAGGTGCGCGAGGCGGTCCTGCTGCTGCGCGGCGCGGCCGCCGGCGGCACCGAGCCCGGGGCGCTGGTGCCCACCGTGCGCGACGTGCTGGCCTCGACCGGCTGGGTCGAGCACCGCCCGCCGCCGGGCGGAGCCGCGCGCGACCGCTGGCAGTCCCTGGCCGCGCTGGTCGACCTCGCCGTCGACCTGGTGGCCGAGGACCCGACGATGGACCTCGCCGGCTTCGTGGGCCACCTGGCCGCCCGGGCCGACGCCCAGCACGCGCCCACGGTGCAGGGCGTCACCCTGGCCTCGATGCACGCGGCCAAGGGCCTGGAGTGGGACGCGGTGTTCGTCGTCGGTCTGGTCGACGGCGTCCTCCCCATCGCGCAGTCGCTGTCCCGCCCGGAGGCCGTGGAGGAGGAGCGGCGGCTGCTCTACGTGGCCGTCACCCGGGCCCGGGAGCAGTTGACGCTGTCGTGGTCCCTGGCCCGCAACCCCGGTGGCCGCCGGTCGCGGCCGCGTAGCCGGTTCCTCACCGGACTGGTCCCGGAGTCGACCCCGACGGCCGCCCCCCCGGCGCGGCGGCAGAAGCGCCCGAAGGTCGTCCTCGAGGGCGAGGCGGGAGAGCTGTTCGAGCGGCTCCGGGCCTGGCGCAGCGAGGCGGCCGCGTCGGCGTCGGTGCCCGCCTACGTCGTCTTCACCGACGCGACGCTGCAGGCCATCGCCGAGTCCCGCCCGTCGACGCTGCGGGAGCTCGCCGCGCTGCCGGGGATCGGGGCGCGCAAGCTCGAGCTCTACGGCGAGGACGTGCTGGCGACGGTCGGTTCCTGACGCGTCGCCGTCCGTGACGGCGGACGGGTGAGCTGGGTCACTCCGACACGGCTGGATTAATTGCGTTGACCCCCTCCGCGACGGCCCCCTACTGTCCTGTTCGCGCTCGGGGCACCGCCCCGAGCCGCACCAAGCCCGAGACCGGCCGGCAGGCCGGGATCCGACCCCGGGAAGGAGGGGGACCGATGATCACCACGACGTGGATCGCCACCCCCGCCGGGGTCTCCGGCCCGGGGAGCCTCGCCGTGCGTCCGGCCGCCTTCGTCGCGCCGCCCGCCGCCGCCCGCCTCCGTGCCCTGCCCCTGACCGGCGTCGTCGCCGGCGCGTGCTCCCGCGTGCCCGCCGTCGCCCCGGTCTTCGGCACCGACGTCCCCGGCGCGCCGCAGTTCGACCTCGTGCCCACCGGCCGTGGCCGTGTCGCCACTCCCGGGACCGATGAGTTCGGCACCCGCACCGACGTCATCCAGGACAAGCAGAACGACAGCACCACCCTCGGGATCCCCTTCTCGAGGAGACCGCTGAGCTAGCGCTCGACCGGTCCTCCTCGAGGCCGCGGAACCCGACACCGGGCTCCGCGGCCTCTCTCTTTCGTCCCCCGCGGCACCCGGCCCCGACTCCCGGTCGGCGGGCCCCCGCCGGCTGCAGACGACGAGTACGAGGAGGAGCGGCAGTGCAGCAGGCGATCGACCGCCCGACGACCCACCGCCGACCCGGGCTCCCCCGGACCGGCGGTTCCCTTCCCCGACGGCCGGTGACCCCGGTGTCCCCGGCCCCGGTGCGGCTCCCGCTGCCGTGCCGGACCGACCCGGACCTGTGGTTCGCCGAGAGCCCGGCCGCGCTCGAGCAGGCCAAGACGCTCTGCGCGAGCTGCCCGGTCCGGGACGCCTGCCTGGCCGGCGCCCTGGACCGCGGCGAGCCGTGGGGCGTCTGGGGCGGCGAGATCTTCGAGCGCGGCGTGGTCATCCCGCGGAAGCGGCCGCGGGGACGGCCCCGCAAGGTCGCGGTCGCGTGAGAGAGGACCTCCCACCACCCACCACTCGCGGGCTCGCGGCGGGGCCCTGCAGGGAAGCCGCACCACCCACCACCCACCACCCATCCCGGCCCGCCGAGCGGCGGGCACCCGGACCACCGAGGACTGACGTGCACACCATCGAGTACGACCTCGCCGTCGACCGACTGCGCGAACTGCGCGCCGAGGCCGACACCGCCGCGCGCGCCCACCGGCTGCGCGCCGCCCGCCGCTGGGCCCGTCGCGCCGAACAGGCGACGCGGCGCGCCGCGCGGGCCAGCGCCGCCGTGCGCTGACGGCGGTCCGTCCGCGGGGGCCTGCGTGGCCCCGCCCGATCCGCGGCCGGGTCCCGGACGCTCCCGGTGCGTCCGGAGCCCGGCCGCCTCTGTGCTCGGAGCGCCCCGGCGCGCAGGCTGGGGGAGTGGACGACGACCTGAGCTGCGCCCGGTGCGGCCGGAGGGGGACCGCGGCCGACGTCGCGACCGGCTGGTCGTCGAGCACCCCGCCCCGGCCGACCGGCTCGACCGGCCCGCGGGAGCCCGGGCCGCTGACCGTGCTGTGCCCGGCGTGCGCCCGGGAGCACCTCCGCGACCTGGAGGCGCGGCTGGACCCGTGACCCCTCAGCCGGTGAAGCCGGGCAGCCACTCCTCGATGACGCTGCGGAAGTCACCGGCGGAGTCGAGCTGGCAGAGCACCCCGATCGAGCCGATCGTCACGCGGTGGATGAGCAGGTAGGCCGGCGGCAGGTTGAGCATCCGGCCCAGCCGGCTGGCCTCGCTGCGCGGGTCGGCGACGCGGGTGGCCTGCTCCTGCATCCAGCCGCGGGTGAAGTGGAAGTGGTGCGAGGCGATCGGCTCCAGCAGCGGGAGCAGGTAGTCCAGCACGCCCTGCGCGTCCACCTCCACGCCGGGCCGCACGAAGCCCTCCGTGCGCAGGTCGGCCAGGACGTCCTCGGCCCGGCCCTCGAGCGCCCAGCGCACCAGCCGGCCGATCGGCTCGGGGTGCCCGTCGGGCAGCCGGGCGGTGGCGCCGAAGTCGATGACGCCCAGCCGGCCGTCGGCCAGCAGCCGGAAGTTGCCCGGGTGCGGGTCGGCGTGCAGCAGCCCGGCGCGCTGGGGCCCGGAGAAGTGCAGCACCGACATCAGGAGGCCGGCACGGTCCCGCTGCTCCCGCGTACCCGAGGCGATGATCCGCGACAGCGGCGTCCCCTCCAGCCACTCGGAGACGATCACCTTGGGCGCGCTGGCCACGACCCGGGGGACGACGAGCTGCGGGTCGTCGACGTAGGCGGCGGCGAAGGCGCGCTGCGCATCGGCCTCGAGCCCGTAGTCCAGCTCCTCGACCACCCGGGCCTTGAGCTCGGCGATGAGCGGTTTGACGTCCATCCCCGGGAACAGCGCGGCGAACAGCCGGGCGAACCGCGACAGCTGGTTGAGGTCGGCCATCAGCGCGGTGGCTGCCCCCGGGTACTGGATCTTCACCGCGACGTCGCGGCCGTCCCGCCAGGTGGCGCGGTGCACCTGCCCGATGCTGGCGGCCGCCGCCGGAGCGTCGTCGAAGTGCCGGAAGCGCTCCCGCCACCTGCCGCCCAGCTGCTGGGCGAGGACCGCGTGGACGGTCCGCGCCGCCATGGGCGGCGCCTCCTCCTGCAGCTTCACCAGCGCCTCGCGATAGGGCGCGGCGACCTCCTCGGGGACGGCGGCCTCGAACACCGACAGCGTCTGGCCGAGCTTCATCGCCCCGCCCTTGAGCTGGCCCAGGACGGCGAACAACTGCTCGGCGGTGCGCTGCTGCAGCTCGGCGGTGACCGCCTCGGCGGGCCGGCCGGACAGCCGCTTGCCGATGCCCAGGGTCGCCCGCCCGGCGGCGCCCAGGGGGAGGGAGGCCAGCCGCGCGGTCCGGGAGACCGAACCCCGTGGGATCCCCCGTCCGGTCTCGGTCACGCGTTCTCCTCGCTGCTGGCTCTCTGGACCGCCGTCACGGCAGCACACGCCCCCCGCGGGCCGTCGACGCACTCTGCCCGCCATTGTCCCCGAGTGGTGGGTGCGGCGCTGGGAGACCTCCCTCATGTCCCCCCATCGAGGCCCGGGTCGGGCGCTCCGCAGCCGCAGTCGGGGTGGGGCCGCCAACGACGCAGCCGGGGCACGAGGTCGGGCGGGCGCAGCTCCACGGTCGCCCCCAGGGACGCCGGTGCGCCGCTGCCGTCGAGGTAGGCCAGCACCTGGACGGCCGCGGTCGCCGCCGTCATGAGGCAGGTGACGGTGGCCCCGCCCGGGGGCGCGGGCGCGGCGGTCAGCTGGGCGGCGAGCGCCGGCCACCCCGGGTCGGCGTCCCGCCGGTGCAGCTCGGCGCAGGTCAGGCAGCTGGTGGCCCCGGGGACCACGAGCGGGCCCACCACGCCGGTCTGCCCGCGGACGGTCGCCACCAGGTGCGGCACGCCGCGGCGCTGCAGGTCCGCGGCCAGCGGGTCGGAGGCGGCCCACGGGGCGGTGAGCACGACCAGGTCGCCGGACGTGCCGGGCGGCAGCGGGCGCAGGTCGGCCAGCGGGCTGGCGCGGCGGACGGCGTCGGCGGCGGCCAGCGCTCGCGGGCGGCCCTCGTCCGCGGCCTCGAGCCCCCCGACGACGGCGTCCCCGGCGGTGACCGGTCCGGCGTCCCGGACGCTCACCCGGCCCACCCCGCTCGCGGCCAGGACGGCGGCCAGCGGCACCCCGACCCGGGTCGCGCCCTCGACGACCACCGACGCCCCGCGGCGGGTCCGCCACGGCGACACCTGCCGGGGCCCCCGCGCGGCGGCCACGGGGAGCTCGGACCGCGTCCGCGCCGCCGCGGCCGGGCCGGCGTCCGAGGCGAGCAGGTCGGCGGCGTCGAGGTCGACCAGCAGACCGGTCGCCCGCAGCCCGTCGAGCAGCGTGCTCACCGCGGTGGGGTCGTGCCCCTCCCGGGCCGCGTCGGCCACGACCCGCCGCTGGGTGCGCCGCCCGTCCAGCCCCCGCAGCAGGGCGGGGAGTTCCTGCGGGCCGGGGCTCACGCGCAGCCCGTCGGTGGAGTCGGCCCCGCCCACCTGGAGCTCGCCGTGGGAGCCGGGCCCCGCCAGCCGCAGGAGGGGGACCGTCGGGGGCAGCAGCGGGTGTGCGGTGTCGTCCACCCCGGCAGGCTCGCAGCCGCCGGCCCCGCCGCGCCTGCGTCGTCCACAGGGTGTGGCGGTCCACAGACCCCGGAGACGACGACGGCGGCACCCGCCGCGCGGGTGCCGCCGTCCGTGGCCGGAGGGTCTCAGGCCTTGCCGAGGATCCGGTTCATCTTGGTGCCGCACACGGGGCACGTGCCCTGCGCCATGCGGCGGCCGGACTCGCTGACCTTGACCTCGCCGTCGAAGTCGCGCTTCTCCTTGCACTTCACGCAGTAGCCGTTGTAGCTCTCCGCCACGGTGCCTCCTCTTCTCCAGGCCTGTTCGGTGCCCGTCCCGGGCGCCGTCCTGCCGAACGCTACCCGCGGCGCGCCCGCCCACTCGCTCGACGGGGGAGGCTCCACCCACAGCCTGTGGACAGACCTGTGGAGGGCGTGGGGACGCCTCGGCGTGTCCCTGTGCGCGAACGGGGGACGAGGCGGTGCACCGGCCTCCGGAGCAGGTCGCGACTCGCCGTCCGACCTGCGCGAACGCCGTTCCGTGAGCTGTGGACGGCGGATCGGTGGGGTGCCCGTCCCCGGGACGAGGGCCCTTCTGTCCACCGTCCGTGCGACATGCCCGCGCCGAGGGCGCGGTGGTGCGGCGTCGCGGCCCGGCGGTGGCTACGGTGCCTGCGTGCCCGGAACGTCCCCCGACACCTCCCGCTCCGCCGCCGCCCCGTTCCCGCAGGACGGCCGGGGTTCCCGCGCCCTCCCCGTGAACCGGTCGGACCGGAGCGCGTCGGCGACGGTGCTGCCGGAGGACGTGGAGGTCCGTCGCAGCGCGCGGCGCCGCCGTACGGTGACCGCCTACCGGGAGTCCGGGCGGACCGTCGTGCTCATCCCGGCGGCGTTCAGCCCGGCCGAGGAGCGCCGCTGGGTGGCCCAGATGGTCGCGAAGCTGCAGACCCGGGAGGAGCGGCGGCGCCGGTCCCTCGGTGGGGACGACGAGCTGATGTCCCGTGCCCGGGCGCTGTCGGAGGCCCACCTCGACGGCGTGCCGCAGCCGGCCAGCGTCCGCTGGGTGGACAACCAGCAGCGCCGCTGGGGGTCGTGCACGCCGGCCGACCGGACCATCCGGCTGTCCAGCCGGCTGCGGGCGATGCCCGAGTACGTCGTCGACTACGTGCTCGTGCACGAACTGGCGCACCTGATCGAGCCCAGCCACGACGCGACGTTCTGGGCGCTGGTGGCGCGCTACCCGCGGGCCGAGCGCGCCCGCGGGTTCCTCGAGGGCGTGGAGCTCTCGCACGCCGACGGCCCTGCTCCGGCCGCCGGCGGCGACGACCTCGTGGACTGAGAAAGGACCCCCTGCCCCCCACCGAGAGAGGACCTCGTCCTCCTCGTCCCTCGCAGGCTCGGGACGAGCCTCTGGACGAGGCCGGCGGCGGGACCCTGCAGGGGGCCTGGGTGGGCCGCTGCCCGTGTCCCGGTCGGGGACCCTCCGGGCCCCGCGACCGGTCCACCGCGGCTGCGTGCCGTCCCCGGCGCTCGATGCCGGGCTCAGTCCTTGGTGCCGTCCTGCGGGTCCTCGTCCGACGGCTTCTGCTCCTCGGTCGGCTCCTCGGTGAGGGCGCGCAGTTCGTCGTCCACACCCTGCCGGGCCACGAAGTCCAGCGGCTCGTCGAGGTCGTCGGAGGTCGGCAGCAGGTCCGGGTGGGACCACAGCCGGTCCCGCTCGGCGTTGCCGTGGCGCTGGGCCATGGCGCCCCAGACGGTGGCGGCGTCCCGCAGCCGCCGGGGCCGCAGCTCCAGGCCGACCAGCGTCGCGAAGGTCTGCTCGGCCGGACCGCCCGACGCACGGCGCCGGCGCATCGTCTCGGCCAGCGCGCCATGGCCGGGCAGCCGCTCACCGGCGGCGGCCGCGACGACGGCGTCCACCCAGCCCTCGACCAGGGCCAGGAGGGTCTCCAGGCGGCGCAGCGCCATCTGCTGCTCCGGCGTCTCCTCCGGCTCGAGCAGCCCGCTGCCCAGCAGCTGCTGGATGCTCTCCGGGTTGCTCGGGTCGATGCCGCCCATCGACCCCATGGCCTCGTTGATGCCGCGCTCGATGGCCTCGCGGTCGACCTTGATGCCGCGGGCGTAGGCGTGCACGGCGTCGTGCAGCTGCTGGCGCAGCCAGGGCACGTGCACGAACAGCCGCTGCGACGCCGCCTCGCGCAGCGCCAGGAACAGCCGGACCTCCTCCGCCGGACGGTCCAGTCCGGCGGCGAACTCGGCCACGTTCTGCGGCAGGAGCACGCCGGCGCCGGCGGGGGCCAGCGGGATGCCCACCTCGGTGCTGGTGAGGACCTCGCCGGACAGCCGTCCCAGCGCCTGGCCGACCTGGGCGCCGAACATCAGCCCGCCCATCCGGCCCATGATCCCGGCCAGCGGGCCGGCCATCGCCGCGGCCTCGGCCGGCAGCGCGCTGGTCATGGCGCCGACCACCCGCTCGGCCAGCGGGTCGATGAGCTCGCTCCACGCGGGCAGGGTCTGCTCGACCCACTCCACGCGGGACCACGCCAGCGCGCGGTCCACCCCCGACGGCAGCTCGGTGACCTGGTCGAGCCAGAGGTCGGCCAGGCGCAGCGCGTCGGCGACGGCGGCGCGCTCGGCCTCGGACGTCGGCTGGGACCCGGTGGCCAGCGTGCTGATCGCCCCCTGGCGGGCGAGGTCCCAGTTGACCGGCCCGCCGGACCAGTTCATGAGCTTCTGCAGCTCGGCGAACAGCGGCATCTTGCCGAGCAGCTCCTCGGGCGCGCCCGCGCCCGCGCCGCCACCGAAGAGGGCCCCGAAGCCGAACGGGTCGTTGCCGCCGCCGGCTCCGGGCTGGTCGCGGCGCTCGGGGTCGCGATCGGGGAGGCCGAAGCCGAACGGGAGATCGCTCATGCCACCACGGTAGACGTGGTGATCTCCGTGCGGAGTCCGCGTCCGCCCGCAGCGCAACCCGGAACCGCCGAGGCCCCGGCCGCGTTCAGCCCGGCCTTCTAAGCTCGCCGGTCGTGACCCGTCGGATCGCCGTCCTCAGCGTCGGTGTCGTGCTGCTCGTGGTCTTCGGCGTCCTCGGCGCCGCGGTGCCGGTGCCCTACGTGGCGCAGGTGCCGGGGCCGACCTTCAACACCCTGGGCGACATCGACGGAGAGCCGGTCATCAGCGTCGAGGGCCGCGAGCGCAACGAGGTCGACGGGGAGCTGACGCTCACCACCGTCGGGGTGAGCCGCGCCGGGCTGAGCCTGGTCGAGGCGGTCAAGGGCTGGTTCGACGACGAGGTGAGCGTCGTCCCGGAGGAGTCGGTGTACCCGTCGGACCGCACCGAGGAGGAGACCCGCGAGGCCAACCGGCAGGCGTTCCTCACCTCCGAGGAGGCGGCCGAGGCCGTGGCGCTGTCGGAGCTCGGGTACCCGGTGAAGGTGGTCGTGCGGGGCCTGACCGAGGACTCGCCGTCCGACGGCGCTCTGGAGGAGGGCGACGCCATCGAGCGCGTCGACGGCCGGGCCGTCCCCGACGTGCAGACCCTGGACGAGGTCCTGGCCTCGATCCCCGCAGGCTCGTCGGTCGCGGTCGACTACACCCGCCTGGGCCGGCCCGGGACGGCGACGGTCACCACGCGGGCCGCGGAGGACGACGGGGGCTCGCTGCTCGGCGTGCTCGTCCGCGAGCAGCCGTCGGCGCCGTTCGACGTCGACATCCGCATCGAGGACGTCGGCGGCCCCTCGGCCGGGCTGATGCTCAGCCTGGGGATCCTCGACCTGGTCGGGGACACCGACCTGACCGGCGGGGCCCTGGTGGCCGGGACCGGGACGATCGACGCCGACGGCGACGTCGGCCCGATCGGCGGGGTCCAGCTCAAGATGGTCGCCGCCTCGGAGATCGGCGCCGAGCTGTTCCTGGTGCCCGCCGACAACTGCGCCGACGCGCTGGCCGCGCCCCAGGAGGGTCTCCTCACGGCCCGGGTGGCCACCCTGGACGACGCCCTCGAGGCGCTGGCCGACTTCCGCGCCGGGCGGACACCGGAACCCTGCTGAGCGCGCCCCGGCGACACAGGCGGCGTGCGGTGGGGGAAGCTGTCCGCGACAGCGGGGAACGGGAACCCGGCGCGGTCCCGCGCGTTGATCTGGGTTGACCGGATCGGTGCCGGGAGGCCCGTGCCGGTCATCCCGGCGACCCGCCGTCGGGACGTCCGTGGCTGCCCGCCACGACCGCAACTGAAGGAGACCGCTCGTGGCCATGCGGCCCCCCGTGTCCGTGCCGACGCTGTCGCGGCGCGCGAAGGTGGTCATCGGGGCCATCGCCGTGCTGCTGGTGCTGTTCACGGCCATCGGGACCTTGACCAACGTCTACGTCGACTACCTGTGGTTCGACGAGACCGGCTACACCGAGGTCTTCTGGACCGAGCTGCAGACCCGCGCGCTGCTGTTCGCCGTGGCCGGTGTGGCCACCGGGGGCCTGACCGCCCTCGCGATCTACCTCGCCTACCGGTTCCGCCCCACGTTCCGGCCGATGTCGCTGGAGCAGCAGAACCTGGAGCGCTACCGGCAGTCGCTGGAGCCGCGCCGCACCCTGGTGCTGACCGCGGTCGCCGTCGTCCTCGGCCTGTTCGCCGGGTTCACCGCCCAGGGCAACTGGGAGACCTGGCTGACCTTCCGCAACGCGACCGACTTCGGCCGGACCGACCCGCAGTTCGGGTTGGACCTCTCGTTCTTCGTCTTCGACTACCCCTTCTACCGGCTGCTGCTCGGCTTCGGCTTCGCCATCGTGCTGCTCGCGTTGATCGGCTCGCTGCTCACCCACTACGTGTTCGGCGGGCTGCGGCTGCAGACGCCGGGGCAGAAGCTGACGTCGGCGGCGATGATCCAGCTGTCGGTGCTACTCGGGCTGTTCGTGGCGCTCAAGGCGGTGGCCTACTGGCTGGACCGCTACGGGCTGGTCTACTCCGACCGCGGCGAGCTGTTCAACGGCGCCAGCTACACCGACGTCAACGCGCTGCTCCCGGCCAAGACGATCCTCGTGTTCGCCGCGGCGGTCTGCGCCGTCGCGTTCTTCGCCAACGTCGTCGTCCGCAACTTCCGGCTGCCGGCCGCCGCCCTGGTGCTGCTGCTGCTGTCCAGCCTGGTGATCGGCGTGGCCTACCCGGCGATCGTGCAGCAGTTCGTCGTCCGGCCCAGCGCCGACCAGCGGGAGTCGGACTACATCGAGCGGGCCATCGCCTCTACGCGCGACGCCTACGACCTCTCCGACGTGGAGTACGTCGACTACGCGCAGGACAGCACCGGCGAGTCGGTCGACACCGCGGCGGCGCAGGCGGAGTTGCGCAACGACACGCAGACCATCCCGAACGCCCGGCTGCTGGACCCCAACGTCCTGGCCGACACGTTCACCGCGCGCCAGCAGATCCGCAACGTGTACGGCTTCCCCGAGAAGCTCGACATCGACCGGTACACGCTCGACGGCGAGACCCGGGACTACGTCGTCGCCGCGCGCGAGCTGAACAGCGACGCGCTCTCCGAGAACCAGGACACCTGGATCAACCGGCACACCGTCTACACCCACGGCAACGGGTTCGTGGCGGCGCCCGCCAACCAGGTGGTCGCCGGCCAGGAGGGCGGCGAGCCCAACTTCACCACCCGGGACCTGCCGACGGTCGGCAACATCGAGGTCGAGCAGCCGCGGATCTACTACGGCGAGCTGATCGGCAACGACAACTACTCGGTCGTCGGCGCGCCCGAGGGCGCCACGCCGCGGGAGTTCGACCAGCCCGAGGACGGGTCGGACGAGGGCCAGATCAACAACACCTACACCGGCGAGGGCGGCGTCGCGATCGGCAGCTTCTTCCGGCAGCTGACCTTCGCCATCTACTACCGGGAGCGCAACTTCCTGCTCTCCAGCGCGGTCAACGACGCGTCGAAGGTGCTCTACGTGCGCGACCCGCGGGACCGCGTGGAGAAGGCCGCGCCGTTCCTCGAGGTGGACGGCGACCCCTACCCGGCGGTGATCGACGGCCGGATCCAGTGGATCCTCGACGGCTACACGACCTCGGACTCCTACCCGTACTCCGAGTCGATGGAGCTCGGCGAGGCCGCCACCGACGCGCTCACCGGCACCGGGACGACGGCCCTGCCCAACGAGCAGTTCAACTACATCCGCAACTCCGTCAAGGCCACCGTGGACGCCTACGACGGCACGGTGACCCTGTACCAGTGGGACGTCGACGACCCGGTCCTGAAGACCTACATGAAGGCGTTCCCCGGCGTCGTCGAGCCGCGCGACCGGATGTCCGACGAGCTGGTCAGCCACGTGCGCTACCCGGAGGACCTGTTCAAGCTGCAGCGGGACATCCTGACCCGCTACCACGTCAGCGACCCGGTCGACTTCTACAACCAGAACGACCGCTGGCAGGTGCCGGCCGACCCGACGCAGGACACCCAGGAGGCGCAGCCGCCGTACTACATCCTGGCCCAGCGGCCCGGTGACGAGCAGGCGAGCTTCCAGCTCACCAGCGCGCTCAACGCCTTCCGCCGGGAGAACCTCTCCTCGTTCATCTCCGCGTCCAGCGACCCGGCGACCTACGGGGAGATCCAGGTGCTGCGGCTGCCGGGCAACACGCCCTTCCGCGGGCCGCAGCAGGTGCAGCAGTCCTTCAACACCAACGACCAGGTCCGGCCCGACGTGACCCTGTTCAACAGCCAGGAGTCGCGGGCGGTGTTCGGCAACCTGCTGACCCTGCCGATCGGCGGCGACGGTCTGCTCTACGTGCAGCCGCTCTACGTCGAGGGCACCGGCGACAACTCCTTCCCGCTGCTGCGGAAGGTGCTGGTCAACTACGGCGGACGGGTGGGCTACGCCAACACCCTCGCCGAGGCCCTCGACCAGGTCTTCGGTGCCGGGGCGGGGGAGTCGGCGACCGACAGCGACGGGACGTCGGAGGAGCCGGCGACGCCGAGCCCCTCGCCGTCCACCACGCCGGCGCCCACGACTCCGCCGGCACCCCCGGCGGACGGCGGGACGGCGAACACCCCCGAGCTCCAGTCGGCCGTGGACGCGATCAACTCCGCGCTGCAGGCGCTCGAGAACGCGCAGCGCTCGGGTGACTTCGCGGCGCAGGGCCAGGCGCTGGCGGACCTGCAGGCGGCGGTGGACGCCTACCAGTCGGCACAGGCGGCGTCCGGCGGCGGGTGACGGCCTCGGGCCGGGACGGCGCGGATGCGCCGTCCCGGCCTGTGGTGGGGCCCACCCCGGGGCCGCGTGCACACCGCCGCGGAGGAGGGGTATGGTGGTCTCACCGACGCGGGGTGGAGCAGCTCGGTAGCTCGCTGGGCTCATAACCCAGAGGTCGCAGGTTCGAATCCTGCCCCCGCTACAGATGGCAGGGGCCCTCACAGGAACTGTGAGGGCCCCTGCCGCGTCTGCGGAGGGCCTGCACCGCGCGTGGTCGCCGGAGGGGCGCGGTCGGTGGCCTAGCGTGGCGGGACGATGACCGGTGCAACGACCCCGGCCGCACTGCTGCTCGCGGCGGCCCTCGAAGTCGGCTACGCGGGCTCGCCGGTGTGTGCGCCGGTCGACGTCTGCGTGCAGCCGGGACGGGCGCTGGGACTGGTCGGGGCCAACGGTGCGGGCAAGTCCACGCTGCTGCAGACGCTCGTCGGGCTCCTCGAGCCGCTGGCCGGGACCGTCGCCTTCGCCGGCCGGGAGGTGGACGAGCGGCGGGCCGACTTCCGCCGCGACGTGGCCTCCGTGCTCGACGACGACGCCTTCTTCCCGTCCCTGACCGGCCGGGAGCACCTGCTGCTCACCGCCCGGGGCCACGGCGTGCGGGACCCGGAGGCGGTGGTGGACGCCGAGGTGGTGGCGTTCGGGCTGGCCGACCGGATCGACGCGCTGCCCTCCCAGCTCTCCTCCGGGCAGCGCCGCCGGCTGGCGCTGGCCGCGGCCTTCGTCCGGCCGGCCCGGCTGGTGGTGCTCGACGAGCCCGAGCGCCGGCTCGATGCGGGCATGCGGGCCCGGCTGGCCGAGCGGCTGGCCCGGCACCGGGACGAGGGGGCCGCGGTCGTCTTCGCCTGCCACGACGCCGAGTTCCTCCGCGCCGTGGCCGACGAGGTCCTCCTCCTCGACGACGAGGTCTGTCGCCGGCTCGACCCGGCCGCCGCTGCCGACGTCCTGCCGACGCTGTGACCGAGGCGCCCTCCGTCCTCGCCGTCCGCGAGGCCGAGCTCTCGGGCGCCGCGGTGCGGCGGCTCACCCGGCGGGCCACGGCCGCACGGGCGGACACCACGCTGGCCGCCCGGTTGGGCGAGGCCTGGAGTTCCCTGGTCTCGGTCGCGATCGGGGTCGCGGTCCTGGCCGGGGCGGTGGCCTCCCTGCGGGAGCGGATCTCGCTGGCCGGGGCCCCGGTCACCCCGCCCGTGCTGCCGCCCGGGATCGTCGCGGCGGCTGCCGCCCTGCTGGCCGTGGCCGGGCTGGTCGTGTGCCTGGACCGGCTGGGACCGGTGAGCAGCACCCCCGCGGCGGCCGCCTGGTGGCTGCCGCTGCCGGCCGGCCGCCGGGATCTGCTGCGCGGGGAGCTGTTCCGGGTCACCGCGGCCGTGGTCGGCACCGCCGTGATGCCGGCGTTGCCGCTGGCGCTGACGCTGACCGACGCCCCCTCGGTCGGGGGTGTGGCCGCCGTGCTGGCCGGGACGGCGGGGAGCGCGGCGGCCCTGGTGGCGGCCGCGGCCCTCAACCAGACCCGCGGAGGCAGCGGCCGGCTGGCGCCCGTGGCCGGCGCCGTGGCCGTCGGGGTAGCCGTCGCGGCGGTCGGCGGGGTCACCGTCCTCGCGCTGACCGGCGGGAACGTCGTCCTCTCCCTCCCCGGCGCACCGGTCGGCTGGGCACTCCTGCCGGCCGCCGTCGCCGTCCTCCTGCTGGCCGGCGCGGTCGCCGGACTCGACCGGCTGGGTGCCGCGCAGCTGCGGGCGCTCGGCGCGACGTCGCAGTACGCCGCCGTCTCGGCCGTCTCGCTCGACACCCGCGAACTCGGCCGGGCCCTCGCCGGCCGAAGGGTCCGGGCGCCGCGGCGCGGCCGGCGCTTCGCGCGCGTCTCCGGCGCCTGGCAGGCGGTGGTCGCCGCCGACTGCACCGCCCTGACCCGCTCACCCTGGCACCTGGGTCAGGCGTCGGTCGCGGTCGCCGTCCCCGTCCTGGTGGCCCGGACCGACGGGCTCGGGTCCCTGCCGCTGGCCGTGTGGCCGGCCTGCGTGGCGGGGTGGGCGCTCGCGGCCGTCGCAGCCGGGCACCCGGCCCGCCAGGCACACGCCTCTCCCGGGCTCGACCGCCTGCTCCCGCTGTCGACCGCTGCGGTCACGGTCGCGCGTGCCGTGGTGCCGCTGGTCCTGCTCATAGTGGTCACGACGCTGACCGGGCTGCTGATCGGCGTGGCGAGCGGCGCGCCGGCGCTGTGGACCGGCGTGTGCGCGGCCACGGCTCCGGCCTGGGCCGCGGCCGCCCTGCGCGGCGCGTTCCGCGCGGAGATCGACTGGTCCGGGCCGGTCGTCTCCACCCCGATGGGCGTGGTCCCCGCCGGTGTGGGCGCGACCCTCGTGCAGGGGATCGACGTCGGGATCGTCGGCAGCCTCCCGGTCGCCGTGGCCCTCGTCACGGGTGGGCCGACCCCGCTCCTGGTGGCGGTCCAGCTCCTCTGGTCGGTGCTGCTGTGCGCCGGCGCCCTGGCCGCCGTGGCCCACCGCCGCAGCCGGACCGGCTGACCACCGGTAGAGCGACGGCGGGCCGGCGCTGCGCGGGGTCGGTCACGGCGCCCGGAACAGCTGCGCCGACGTCGCCGGACCAGCGTTCGCGGTGACGACCTCGGCGAGGGTGACCTCGTGGCTGACGCCGTACTGGCCGGCGATCCGGTCCAGTTCGGGGTCGTTGCCGTAGAAGTACCGGTCACCGTCGCGCAGCGCGGTGAACTGGCGCACCCACAGCGCGGTCTGGAGCTCGCCGAGGTCGGAGCCCGGCAGGTGCGGCTCGGACACCATCCCGGTGAAGGCGTCGACGGCGTCCACCTGTCCGTAGACGGCCTCCAGGCGCGCGGCGGTGCTGGTGCGGCGGGTCCCGGACACCGCGCTGTCGTCGGCCTCCGGCGTGCCCGGCGTGAGCGTCGTCCCGTCGGCGTCGACCAGCTCGGTGAACTCCAGACTGCGCGGGTCGTCCATCGACACGTCGGCCGGCGGCTCCGCCGAGGGCTCACCGGTGATCCCGCCGAACTGCTCGACGGGCTCGAGACCGAGCGCTTCGCGGAGGGCGGTGTACCCGGGGATGCCGTGGTCGCGTCCGCGCAGCACGTCGATCGCACCCAGGTCGGTGAGCGTCGAGAAGCAGTTCGGCGATTCGGCGGGCTCGGCGCAACCGGCGGGGTCCACCCCCGGCTGCGGGACCTGGAACAGCACGCTGCGCAGGGCGTCGTCGATCTGCTCGTCGTTGCGGTACTGCACCTCCGAGAAGCTGGCGAACAGGTGGTCCAGACCGACCGACCGGATGAGCTGGGGGTTGCCGAACGCGACGCCGAGCGGGATGGCGATGCCCAGGCCGTCGTCCTCCGCCGCCACCTGCACCCCGGCCGCGGCCAGCTCGCTGAGCACCTCGTCCGGCAGCGCGCCCGCGGGCAGGTCCACCTCGAACTCGCCGTGCACCATGCTGTGGCCGCGGAAGCCGGTGGTGGCGAACTCGTTGGTCAGCGCCGGGTCCACCGTCGGGTCGTAGCCCCGGTAGGGCGGAAGATCGACGCCCAGGGCCGGCAGGAACTCGGTGTAGGTGATGTGGGCGATCTCCGCGCCGACCACCCGCCGGGCGATCTCGAACCGCTCGTCGTCCGACAGCCCGGCCGGCAGGCGGTCGACGATCCGGTTGTGCTCGCGCGCGAACAGCGTGTGCAGGGCGGTGAGGGCGACGTTCTCGTTGGCCCGCACATCACCGGTGACGACCGCCGAGGCCGGGTTGCCGTGCTGTGTCGAGAACAGGTCCATCGGCGGGGCGTTGCTCGTGTCCCCGCGCGCGTCGGCGTGGGGCAGGAACCCGTCGGGCAGCAGCAGGTGCGCCCCGTCGCGGAGCCAGGCCAGCCGGTCCGCGGTCGTCCCGTACACCTGGGAGCCGTCGAGGAAACTGCTCACGGTGTTGACCTGCTCGCGGGGCACGGCCCCCGTCCCGGTCCCCGGGACGGCGGGGGTGCGGGCGAAGCCCAGGTCCGGGCGGTCGGAGGCGAAGCCCTCCAGCGGGTCCGCGCCGTCATGGGGGAGGGCCAGGGGTTCTGCGTGCCGCGTGTCCCGCAGCCCCATGTCGTGGTCGATGAACTGCGCCCACACCCAGCCCCACTGCGTCACGCCGTTCTCGGAGAACAGGTTCTGCCCCGTGTCGTTGAAGACGCGGTTGCTGATCCAGCGCGCCGGTGGCCCGGCCGCGGGCTCACCCAGGCCGTCGGCGTACGCCGGCGCAGCGACCCGCAGGTACGGCGTCCCGGCGCGGCCCCAGTCCGCGTTGGCCAGGTTGTTGCCGCTGCCGTCGAGGCTGCGCGGTGCGGCCGGTGACTCTCCGCGCAGCGAGCCCTCCGTGGCCGCGGCCCCGATCGGCGTCACGAAGGTGACACCGGCGACGAGCGCAGCACAGCAGAGCCCAGGTCGTTTCAGCATGTCCCGCTCCAGCGGTTGGTCCGGGAGCGGGCGCCGTCCGGCGCGGAACTCCCTCGGTCGGCGAGTGCTCTCGCCGGGGGCCGACGGTGATCTCGCCGGTGCTCGGCGCCGACGCTCGTCCCCGACCGCGTCCCCGGCAACTCGGACCGGGCAGTCCGGGCGGACTCAGCGCACCGACCAGCGGACCGCACGCCGAGCGATCGGTCTGCGGGGGCGCCGCGCTGCGTCCGGTCACCGGACGTCCGTCGTCCGGTCCGGGTGATGCCGGACGGCGCAGTCAGGGCGAGCGTGCCGGGATGGCCGCTGCCACCCCACCCGAGACGGGCACCGCACCCCGGCGGGCCGGACTGGTCCTCGTCTCGCTGATCCTCGTGGCCGCGGTGGCCAACCTGAACCTCTCGGTGGCCAACGTGGCGCTGCCGTCGATCGGCCGGCAGTTCGACTCCGGCCAGACGGCGCTGGACCTGATCGCGGTCGGCTACTCGCTGGGCCTGGCCTGCTCGGTGCTGTGGCTGGGCGCGCTGGGCGACCGGTACGGCCGCAAGCTGATGCTCCTCTCGGGCACCGCCCTCGCCGTCCCGATGTCGCTGCTGGCGGCCTACGCGCCCAGCGACGGGGTGCTGTTCCTGGCGCGGCTGGGCGGCGGCCTGTCAGCCGGTATGGCCTTCCCGACGACGCTGGCGCTGGTCACCGCGCTGTGGACCGGTCCCGGCCGGACGAAGGCGATCGCCCTGTGGTCCGGCGTCGGGGGCGCGATCGCGGCGCTCGGCCCGGTCTGCTCCGGGCTGCTGCTCGACTCCTTCTGGTGGGGGTCGGTCTTCCTCCTCACCCTGCCCCTGGCCGTGCTCGCCGTCGGCATGGCGTGGGTCCTGGTGCCGGCGCACGTCAACGAGGCGACCGGCGCGGTCGACAACCTCGGCGGGCTGCTGTCGCTGGTGCTCGTGGGTTCGCTGATCCTGTCGATCAACTTCGCGCCGGTGCCGAGTGCGGTTCCGCTGACGCTCGCGCTCGCCGCGATCGCGCTGGTCACGCTGGTGGCGTTCGTCGTCCGGCAGCGCCGCGCGCGCGAACCGCTGTATGACCTGGCGGTGGCCGCCCGGCCGACCTTCTGGGTGGCCGCGTGCGCCGGGGTGATCGTCTTCGGCTCGCTGATGGGCGCCATGTTCATCGGCCAGCAGTACCTGCAGAACGTGCTCGGCTACTCCACCCTCGAGGCCGGGCTGGCCATCCTGCCCGCCGCGGCGCTGATGGTGCTGGTCGCACCGCGCTCGGCGGCGCTCGTGGAGTCGCACGGCGCCCGGTTCACGCTGCTGTGCGGCTACACCTTCGTGCTGCTCGGCTTCCTCGTGATGCTGCTGCTGTGGGGCGAGGACGCCGGCTACTGGCGGGTGGGGCTCGGCTACGCCGTGATCGGGATCGGCGTCGGTCTGGCCGGCACCCCGGCGTCGCACTCGCTGACGGGATCGGTGCCGGTGCACCGCGTCGGTATGGCGTCGGGTACCGCCGACCTGCAGCGGGACCTCGGCGGGGCGATCATGCAGTCGGTCTTCGGCGCGCTGCTCACCGCCGGTTACGCCGCGGCGGCCGCCGCCGAGCTCAGCGCGTCCGGTGCGGCTGTCGCCGGCAGCGTGCAGAACGAGTTGACCAAGTCCTTCGCCAGCGCCGCGGACACCGCGCAGCGGTACCCCGCACAGGCCGACCACATCGTGGCCGCGGCCCGGACCGCCTTCCTGCAGGGCGACCAGTGGGCGTACCTGGCCGGGATCGTCGCCGTGCTGCTCGGCGCAGCGCTGGTGTTCCTGCGCTTCCCGCGGCGGGACGAGGAGCGCCGGCTGCTGGCGAGCTACCGCGCCGAGAGCTCCCCGGCGGCCGCCGCGGCCGAGGGCTCCCCGGCCGTGGTTCCACCTGCCGGTCCCGGGGGGCACCCGGCGACTGCGGACGTCCCTGAGCCGCGTACCCCTGAGGAGCCGGGCACTTCCGCCGAGCCGCGCCACCGCGGCGGCCGGCACCGACGATGACGAGGCACGTGACGGGGAGGAGTGCCGACCCCGAGCCCGCTGAGCCGGCCGACGACGCGACGCGGCCGGCCGACCAGGCATCGGACGTCCAGCGAGAGCCCGGCGTCGTCGAGGACCACCGCGACCGCCGGCGGGACCTGTGGCGGGAACGCCGCGCCTCGCGGGGGCGCAACCGGTCAGGTGGCGCTGAGCCAGTCCACGAGGCCGGAGCGGCGCGGCCGGGGGAGCGGCGCTGCCTGCTCGTGCCGGCCCCAGTCGATCAGCAGCGGGTGCCGTCCGGTGTCCTCGTCCGCCGTGGTGGGCCGCGGGTGGGGGACGGCGGCGGGGGGATTCGGGACGTCGTCCGCCGGGGGCGGGACGTCGGCCGTCGGCAGCCGCAGGTGGGCCAGGTCGGTCCAGGCGGTGTGCCGGAGACCGCCCACCACGCAGCGGACCCGCACGCGGCAGGTCCCCGTCTCGTCGAACCGCCAGCCCAGGAGCTCGCCGGGGAACCAGGCGCCGGCGTGGAAGACCTCCACCGGCTGCGGGTCGCCGACGAAGCTGCTCGTCGCCACCTCCGCCACGGGCGAGACTGTAGGTCGCGAGAGCCGCACGGAGCGTGAGGCGCGCGCGAGCGACCGGGGCCCCGCGGCGGCTCCGGGAGAGCCGTGTATGGTGGAGGTGCGACGCGGGGTGGAGCAGCTCGGTAGCTCGCTGGGCTCATAACCCAGAGGTCACAGGTTCGAATCCTGTCCCCGCTACTCCTCGGAGGGCCCGGCCACCACGGTGGCCGGGCCCTCCGTCGTCCCGCGACCGTGTTGTGCGTTCCGGTGCCTCCTCTCTAGCGTGACCGGTCACTGCTGACCGTTCGCAGGGGAGGACCCGGAACCGTGGAGGCCACCGCACCGGACACCGTCGACCCCGCCCACATCGACCTCGACGCCCTGGACCTCTCCGACCGCGACTGGTGGCTGCGCCCGCCGGCCGAGCGGTACGCCGCCTTCGCTGCGCTGCGCCGGGAGCGGCCGTTCGCCTTCTACGCCGAGCCGGAGATCCCGATGCTGCCGGCCGGCCCGGGCTACTGGGCGGTGACCCGCTACGCCGACGTCGAGGCGATCAGCTCGCAGCCGGCCGTGTTCTGCTCGGGCAGGGGAGCGGTGTCCATCCAGGACATCCCGGCCGACCTCAACGAGTTCTACGGCTCGCTGATCAGCATGGACGACCCTCGGCACGCCAAGATCCGCCGCATCGTGTCCAAGGCGTTCACCCCGCGCATGCTCGAGCGGACCGTGGACTCGGTGCGCGCCGTGGTCGACGACGTCCTGGACCGGGCCCGGCGGACGGCGGAGGCCTCCGACGGGCGGATCGACGTCGTCGCCGACCTCGCCGCGCCGATCCCGCTGCAGGTCATCTGCGACATGATGGGGATCCCCGAGGAGGACCGGCCCGGGGTGCTCTCGCGGTCCAACGTCATCCTCTCCGGCGGGGACCCCGAGCTCATCGAGAACGAGGAGGACACGCTCACCGCGTTCCTCACCGCCGGCATGGAGCTGGCCGCCCTCATGGAGCGGCTGGCCGCCGAGCGGCTGACCGACCCCCGCGAGGACCTCACCACGGCCCTGGTCACCACCGAGGTGGACGGTGAGCGGCTCTCGCACCAGGAGATCGCCTCGTTCTTCATCCTGCTGCTCGTCGCCGGCAACGAGACCACCCGCAACGCCATCTCCCAGGGCGTCCTGGCCCTCGCCGAGCACCCGGAGCAGCGCGCCCGCTGGATGGCCGACCCCGGGCTGGACCGCACCGCCGTCGAGGAGGTGGTGCGCTGGACCAGCCCGGTCACCTGGATGCGGCGCACCGCCACCCGGGACGGCGAGGTCAACGGCCACCGGTTCACCGCCGGGGACAAGTTCCTGCTGTTCTACGCCGCCGCCAACCGGGACCCCGCCGTCTTCGGCGACCCGGAGGTCCTCGACCTCGCCCGCGACCCCAACCCGCACGTCGGGTTCGGGTCGCGGGGGCCGCACTTCTGCCTGGGCGCGCACCTGGCCCGCCGGGAGATCGCGGTGACCTTCCGGGCGCTGTTCGACCAGCTGCCCGACCTGGCGGTCGACGGACCGCCGGACCGGCTGCGCTCCTCGTTCGTCAACGGCCTCAAGCGGCTGCCGGCCCGGCTGACGGGGGTGGCGTGATGCGGGTGGTCGTCGACCTCGAGCGCTGCGTCGGCTCCGGCACGTGCGAGCTGCTGGCCCCGGAGGTGTTCGAGGTCGGGGACGACGGCGTGGTCACGCTGCTGCGGCCGGAGCCGGGCGCCGACCAGCTCGCCGCCGTCCGGGACGCCGTCGCCCAGTGCCCGACCCAGGCGCTCTCCCTGGCCGACTGAGTCGCAGCGGGGTGCGGCAGTCCAGGTCCCCTGCACTGCCGCACTCCGTTCAGCCGAGCGCCTGCTCCAGGTCGGCCAGGAGGTCCTCGACGTCCTCGATGCCGACCGACAGGCGCACCAGGTCGCCGGGCACCTCCAGCGGCGAGCCGGCGGCGCTCGCGTGGGTCATCCGCGCCGGGTGTTCGATGAGCGACTCCACGCCGCCGAGGGACTCCGCGAGGGTGAACACCCGCGCCCGCTCGCACACCCGCAGGGCGGCGTCCTCCCCGCCGGCCAGCCGGAACGACAGCATCCCGCCGAAACCGGACATCTGCTTCGCGGCGATGTCGTGGCCGGGGTGGTCCGGCAGCCCCGGGTAGAGCACGGAGGTGACGGCGTCGGAGCCGAGCAGGAACTCCGCGACCCGGGCGGCGTTGGCCTGGTGCCGGTCCATCCGGACGCCGAGGGTCTTGATGCCGCGCAGCACCAGCCAGGAGTCGAACGGGCCGGCCACGGCGCCCATCGCGTTGTGGTGGAAGGCCAGCCGCTCGGCGAGGTCGGCGTCGTCCCCGACCACGAGCGCGCCGCCGACGACGTCGGAGTGCCCGCCGAGGTACTTGGTCGTGGAGTGCACGACGACGTCCGCCCCGAGCGTCAGCGGCTGCTGCAGGTAGGGCGAGGCGAAGGTGTTGTCGACGACGAGCAGCGCCCCGGCCTCGTGCGCGACCTCGGCCAGCAGCGCGATGTCGGCGATGTTGAGCAGCGGGTTGGTCGGCGTCTCGCACCAGACCACCCGCGTCGTGGGCCGGATCGCCGCCCGCAGCGCGTCGACGTCGTTGAGGTCGGCCGGCGTGTGCTCCACCCCCCAGCGCGAGGCGACCTTCGAGATGAGTCGGAAGGTGCCGCCGTAGGCGTCCCCGCCCAGCACGACGTGGCTGCCCGGTTCGCAGACCGTCCGCAGCAGGGTGTCCTCGGCGGCCAGGCCGGAGGCGAAGGCCAGCCCGTGCCGGCCCTGCTCGAGCGCGGCCAGGGCCTCCTGCAGCGCCGTCCGGGTCGGGTTGCCGCTGCGGCTGTACTCGTAGCCCCCGCGCAGCCCGCCGACGCCGTCCTGCTTGTAGGTCGTCGTCAGGTGCACCGGGACGATCACCGCACCGGTCGCGGGGTCCGGGTCCTGCCCGGCGTGGATGGCGCGGGTGTTGAAGCCGGTCACAGGGCCTCCTCGCTGGCGCTCGTCGGCTCCGAGACCGGCGCCGGCTCTGTCATCGGTGACCTCGCGAGCTCGGTCACTGTGCCCCGACCGTAGGCGCGAGCCCCGCCAGGTGGCCGAGCACGTCCTGGCGGGTGACCACACCCGCCGGCTTGCCGTCCTCGTGCACCAGCAGCGCGTCGGCCTCGCCGAGGGCGGCCACCGCGGCGCTCACCGGCTCGCCGGAGCCGATGATCGGCAGCGGCCGGGACATGTGCCGCTCGACCCGGTCGGACAGGCTCGCCCGCCCGGCGAACAGCGCGTCGAGCAGCGCCTTCTCCGACACCGACCCCACCACCTCGCCGGCGGTCACCGGCGGCTCGGCCCGCACGACGGGCAGCTGGCTGACGCCGTACTCGCGGAGGATGTCGATCGCCTCGCGGACCGTCTCGTTGGGGTGGGTGTGCACCAGCTGGGGAGTGGCGCCGGACTTCGCGGCGAGCAGCTCGCCGACGCTCTCCCCGCCGGACTCCTCGAGGAAGCCGTAGTCGGCCATCCACTCGTCGTTGAAGATCTTGTTCAGGTAGCCGCGGCCGCCGTCGGGCAGCAGGACGACGAGGACGTCGTCCGCCGTCAGCCGCTCGGCGGCGCGCAGCGCGGCGACGACCGCCATCCCGCACGAGCCGCCGACGAGCATCCCCTCCTCACGGGCCAGCCGGCGGGTCATCGCGAAGGACTCCGCGTCGCTGACGGCGATGATCTCGTCGGCGACGGTGCGGTCGTAGGCGGGTGGCCAGAAGTCCTCGCCGACGCCCTCCACCAGGTAGGGCCGGCCGGTGCCGCCGGAGTAGACCGAGCCCTCGGGGTCGGCGCCCACCACCCGCACCCGCCCTCCGGAGGCCTCCTTGAGGTAGCGGCCGGTGCCGCTGATCGTCCCGCCGGTGCCGACGCCGGTGACGAAGCAGGTGACCCGGCCCTCGGTCTGCGCCCAGATCTCCGGGCCGGTGGTCTCGTAGTGCGACTGCGGGTTGGCCGGGTTGGAGTACTGGTCGGGCTTCCACCCGCCGGGCAGCTCGCGGGCCAGCCGGTCGGACACCGAGTAGTACGAGCGCGGGTCGGCCGGGTCGACGGCGGTGGGGCACACGTGCACCTCGGCCCCGTAGGCCTTGAGCACGTTGATCTTCTCCTGGCCGACCTTGTCCGGGCAGACGAAGACGCAGCGGTAGCCGCGCTGCTGGGCGACCAGGGCCAGGCCGATGCCGGTGTTGCCGCTGGTCGGCTCCACGATGGTGCCGCCCGGGCGCAGCGCTCCGCTGGCCTCGGCGGCGTCGACCATGCGGACGGCGATCCGGTCCTTCACCGACCCGCCGGGGTTGAGGTACTCGACCTTGGCCAGCACCAGCGGCGCGTCCGGCCCCAGGTCCCGGGTGACGGAGGTCAGCCGCACGAGCGGGGTGTTGCCGACCAGGTCGACGACGGACTCGGCGTAGTGCACGGGGCCCTCCCAGGCGGCCGGCCGGTCGCCGGCCCGTCGCCGTCCATCCCACCAGACGGGAGGCGCCCGCGCGGGGTGTCGTCGGGCGCGATGGCGGGCACCGGCCCGGCATGACCGAGACCGCCGTCCCCGCGGTGCCGCTCGCCGGCGGCGGCCGCATGCCGCTGCTCGGGTTCGGCACCTGGCAGCTGACCGGGCCGACCTGCTACGACGCCGTCCGCACCGCCCTGGACGCCGGCTACCGGCACCTGGACACCGCGACGATGTACCGCAACGAGGCCGAGGTCGGGCGGGCGCTGCGCGACTCCGGCGTCGACCGGGACGAGGTCTTCGTGACCACCAAGCTGCCGCCCCGCGAGGCCGGCCGCCCCGACCGGACCCTGGCGGCGTCGCTGGACGCGCTCGGGGTGGACGCCGTCGACCTGTGGTTGATCCACTGGCCGCCCGGCGGCGCGGGCGAGGGCGTGTGGGAGCGGTTCGTCGCCGCCCGCGAGGCCGGCCGCACCCGCGCGATCGGGGTCAGCAACTACTCCCTCGAGCAGGTCGACCGGCTGACGCAGGCGACCGGGGTGACGCCGCAGGTCAACCAGGTCAGCTGGGCGCCGGCCAGGTACGACGCGCAGGTCGAGGCCGGGCACCGGGAGCGGGACGTCGTCCTCGAGGGCTACAGCCCGTTCAAGAACACCGACCTCGGGGACCCGGTGCTGCGCGAGGTCGCCGACGCCCACGGCGTCACCCCGGCGCAGGTGGTGCTGCGCTGGCACGTGGAGCACGGCGTCGTGGTCATCCCCAAGTCGGCCACCCCGGAGCGGATCCGCGCCAACCTGGCGATCGGGGGCTTCTCCCTGACCGACGACGAGGTGCGCCGGATCGACCGCCTGTCGCGGGGGTGAGCGACCCGACACCCCCGTTCCGTCTTGCCGCCGGGGTCGGCGGCCCCGACGCTGGGCCGGTGAGCCGGCGGAGGCAGGGGGGCCCGAGGTGACGGCGGTCGACGACTCGGTGTTCGAGGGCTCGTTCTGGCGGGACCCCTACCCGGCCTACGAGCGGCTGCGCGCGCAGGCCCCGGTGCGCGAGGTGGCGCTGCCGCGGGGCGGCACCACGTGGCTGGTCACCCGCTACGACGACGTGCGCGCGGCGTTCACCGATCCCCGGCTGGTCAAGGACCACCGGGCCACCCTGCCGCCGAAGGTCCGCGCGCAGGCCCCGCGCCTGCCCGGCCCGTTCGGCTCGATGATGATCCTGCTCGACCCGCCGGACCACACCCGGCTGCGCCGGCTGGTCGCCCGGGCCTTCACCCCGCGGCGCACCGCCGAGCTGCGGCCGCGCATCGAGGCCCTGGCCGCCGGCCTGCTCGACGCGCTGCCCACCGGGGAGCCGGTCGACCTGCTGGCCGGCTACGCGGTGCCGCTGCCCATGGCCGTGATCTGCGAGCTGCTCGGGGTGCCCGACACCGACCGCGACGCCTTCGGGGCCTGGTCGCGGGCGCTGGTCGACGACCACGACGACGTCGACGAGCAGCAGGCCACCCGGGGACTGGCGGAGTACCTGTACGCCCTCGTCGAGACCAAGCGGCGGGCCCCGGACGGCGCCCTCGTCTCGGCCCTGGTCGAGGTCTCCGAGGCCGGCGACCAGCTCAGCACCGAGGAGGTCGTCGCGATGGGCGTGCTGCTGCTCATCGCCGGCCACGAGACCACGGCCAACCTCATCGGCAACGCGGTGCTGGGCGTCGCCACCGACGCCGCGCTGCGCGAGCACCTGCTCGCCGACCCGGAGCGGGTCCCCGCGGCGGTCGAGGAGTTCCTGCGCTGGGACGGCCCCGTGCACAACGCCCCGCTCCGCTTCGCCGCCGAGGACGTCGAGTACTCGGGCACAACCATCCCCGCGGGGTCGGTGGTGACGCTGTCGGTGGGCGCGGCCAACCGGGACCCGGACCGCTTCGACCGGCCCGAGCTGCTCGACCCCGACCGCGACGCCGGTGGGCACCTGGCCTTCGGTCACGGGCTGCACTACTGCCTGGGTGCCCCGCTGGCGCGCCTGGAGGGGGAGGTGGCCCTGCGGGCGCTGCTCGACCGGTTCCCCGGCCTGCGCCTGGCGGTGCCCCTGGAGCAGCTGCGCCACCGGCGCAGTGTCATCGTCCACGGCCTGGAGCGGCTGCCGGTGCTGCTGGCGTAGCGGGACCGCCGTCCGGGGCCGGCCGGTGGCGGCCGTCGAACCCGCGGCGCGAGGATGCGGGGGTGACCTCGAACCCACCTGTCGGTACCCGCACGCTCGGCCGCGACGGCCTGGTCGTCTCCTCCCTCGGCCTCGGCTGCATGGGGATGAGCCAGAGCTACGGCGCCGCCGACCGCGACGAGTCGATCGCCACCGTCCACCGGGCGCTGGACCTCGGCGTCACCTTCCTCGACACCTCCGACGTCTACGGCGACGGGCACAACGAGGAGCTGGTCGGCGAGGCGATCGTCGGGCGGCGCGACGAGGTCCAGCTGGCCACCAAGTTCTCGCTGTCCCGCCGGGACGGCGGCATGGCGATCGACGGCCGCCCGGAGAACGTGCGGGCCTGCGCCGAGGCCAGCCTGCGCCGGCTGCGCGTCGACGTGATCGACCTCTACTACCAGCACCGGGTCGACCCCCGGGTGCCGATCGAGGACACCGTCGGGGCGATGGCCGAGCTGGTGCAGCAGGGCAAGGTCCGGCACCTGGGGCTGTCGGAGGCGTCGGCCGCCTCCATCCGCCGCGCCGTCGCCGTCCACCCCATCGCCGCGCTGCAGAGCGAGTGGTCGCTGTGGACGCGCGACCTCGAGGGGGAGGTCCTGGGCGTCGCCCGCGAGCACGGGATCGGCATCGTGCCGTTCAGCCCGCTGGGCCGCGGCTTCCTCACCGGGGCGATCAGGAGCCCCGAGGACTTCGCCGCCGACGACTTCCGGCGCGGCCACCCGCGCTTCACCGGGGACGCCTTCGCCGCCAACCTGCGGCTGGTCGACGCCGTCCGGGCGCTGGCGGAGGCCAAGGGCTGCACGGCCGGTCAGCTGGCCCTGGCGTGGGTGCTGGCGCAGGGCGAGGACGTCGTCCCGATCCCCGGCACGAAGCGGCGGGCCTACCTGGAGGAGAACGCCGGCGCGGCCGCCGTCGAGCTGTCGGACGACGAGCTGGCCCGGCTGTCGGCGATCGCCCCGCCGGGGGTGGCCGAGGGCAGCCGGTACGCCGACGCGTCCTACGCCTACGGCGACAGCCCGGAGCGGGGCGCGGCATGAGCGCCGACCCGAACTGCGGAGTGGCCCACGGCGCGCCGTCCCCCGAGGTCACCGGGCGGACCCTCGTCGCCGTCTTCGCCTCGCCGGTCGCCGAGGTGCTCGGCCGGTGGGCTCCCGACCTGGGCTTCCGCGCCGTCCTGCTCGACCCCGACCCCGCGCGCGGGGCCGACGTCACCGCCTTCGCCGAGCTGGACGGCGACCTCGCCGACGCCGACGTCGTCGTCACCGACCACCACCGCCCCGAGCTGGGGGAGGTGCTGCGCGACGCGCTGGCCCGGCCGGTCCGCTGGGTGGGGGTGATGGGCAACCCGCGGCACGAGGGGCCGCACGTCGCGGCGCTGGCCGCCCTCGGGGTGCCACCGGAGGAGGTCGCGCGGGTGCACCGGCCGATCGGCCTGGACATCGGCTCGCGGACCCCCGCCGAGATCGCGGTGAGCACGCTGGCCGGGCTGCTGGCCGACCGCAACGGCCGCACCGGCGGGTTCGCGCACGCACCCCGGTGACCGGCGTCCTGCTCGGCGCCGACCTCGGCACGAGCGGGCTCAAGCTCGTCGTCCTCGACCCCGACGGCACCGTGCTCGCCGAGGGCGAGGCCGGGTACCCGCTGGACCGGCCCCGGCCCGGGTGGGCCGAGACCCACCCGGTCGCCTGGCGCCGGGCCTTCGACGACGCCCTGGCCCAGGTGATCCCGGCGCTGGCCGGCCGCCGGATCGGCGGCCTGGGCCTGTCCGGGCAGATGCACGGCACCGTCCTGGCCGACGCCGCCGGGCGGCCCCTGAGGCCGGCGGTGCTCTGGCCGGACGCCCGCGCCGTCGACGAGGTGGCCCGCTGGCGCGCGCTGCCGGACGACGACCGGGCGGCGCTGGCCAACCCGCTGGTGCCCGGCATGACCGGGCCGGTGCTGGCCTGGCTGGCCGCGCACGACCCCGGCGTGGTGCGGCGGGCGGCCGCGGTGCTGCTGCCCAAGGACGCGCTGCGCAGCAGCCTGGTGCCCGACGCCGACCCGCGGGTCACCGACCGCAGCGACGCCTCCGGGACCCTGCTGTGGGACGTCGTCGCCGACACCTGGTCGACGCCGGCCGCGCGGGCCGCCGGCATCGACCCGGCGCTGCTGCCCGCCGTGCGCCCGTCGGCGGAGGTGGTGGGGGAGGCCCGCCTCCCGGTCGGGGAGGTGCCGGTGGTCGTGGGCGGCGCGGACACGCCGCTGGCCCTGCTCGCGGCCGGGACGGGGAGCGCCCGGCAGGTCAACCTGGGCACCGGCGCGCAGGTGCTGCGGCCCGGTGCGGTGCCGGCGCCGGCCGACGACCCGCCGGTGCACTGCTACGCCGACGTCGAGGGCGGCTGGTACGCGATGGCCGCGCTGCAGAACGGCGGGCTGGCCTGGTCGTGGGTGTGCGGCGTCCTCGGGCTGAGCAGCGCCGAGCTGTTCGAGGCGGCGGCGGGTGCGCCGGTGGGCGCCGGGGGAGTGGCCTTCCGGCCGTTCCTCACCGGCGAGCGCGGCGGCGTGGCCGGTCGGACCGACCGGGGCAGCTGGACCGGTCTATCCGCGGGCACGACCCGCGCGGACCTCGCCCGCGCCGCCGTGGAGGGCGTCGTGTTCGCGGTGGGGGCGGCGGCCGACCTGCTCGGGGGCCGCGGTCCGGTGGTCCTGACCGGGGGCGGGGGGCGCGCGCCGGTCGTCGCGCAACTGCTCGCCGACGTCCTCGGGGAGCCGGTGCGCACCGTCGCGCTCCGCAGCGCGTCGGCGGTCGGCGCTGCGCTGCTCGCCGGCCGGGGGACCGGCACCGAGGTGCTCGCCCGCCCGGAGACGGGGTCGGCCGTCGAGCCGCGCCGCTCGCCGGAGCTGCGCGCGGCCCGCGACCGCTGGCGTGGAGCGTGAGCGGTGTGGAACCGCGCGATCGCGGGCACCGTTGACCGGACGAGTCCACATCGGAGGCCGAGGAGGCGATAGCGGCATGGCGTCGTTGTTCACCAAGCTCACCCAGTACGCCAACACCCCGCAGGGCAAGCGGACGATCGCGCAGTTCACGGAGAAGGCCCAGCAGTTCGCCAAGGACCCGAAGACCCGGGCGAAGATCGACGAGGCCCGCCGGCGGTTCCAGAGCGGCCGCGGGTCGGGCACCACCGACCGCGGGTGGGGCACCGGCCACTGAGAAAGGACCCCCTGCCCCCCCACCGCTCGCAAGCTCGCGGCGGGGCCCTGCAGGGGGCCGTCCTCGGCCGGGCCCGTGCGGGCCCGGCCGAGGCCGTTCAGCCGCGCGGGTGGAGCAGCTCCAGCGCCGCGTCGTGCAGCGCGCCGTTGGTCGCCAGGGCGCTGCCGCCCGCCGGGCCCGGGACGCCGGAGAGGTCGGTGAACCGGCCGCCGGCCTCCCGCACGATGACGTCGAGCGCGGCGAGGTCCCACAGCGAGACCTCCGGCTCGCAGGCGACGTCGACCGCGCCCTCCGCCAGCAGCACGTAGCTCCAGAAGTCGCCGTAGGCGCGGGTCCGCCACACCGACCGGGTCAGGTCGAGGAAGCCGCCGAGCAGGCCGCGCTCCTCCCAGCCCGACAGGCTCGAGTAGCTCAGGCTCGCGTCACCGAGTGCACCGACCTTCGACACGGTGCAGCGGGTGGCCGACTCCAGCCGCCGGCCGGTCCAGGCCCCCACGCCCTTGGCCGCCCACCAGCGGCGGTTGAGGGCCGGGGCGGAGACCAGCCCCACCACCGGCTCGTCGCCGTCGAACAGGGCGATCAGCGTCGCCCACACCGGCACGCCGCGGACGAAGTTCTTCGTCCCGTCGATCGGGTCGAGCACCCAGCGCCGCGGCCCGTGGCCGGTCACGCCCATCTCCTCGCCGAGCACCGCGTCGCGGGTGCGTGCCCGGGCCAGCGTGATCCGCAGCTGCTCCTCGACCGCCCGGTCGGCGTCGGTGACCGGCGTGAGGTCCGGCTTGGTGTCGACCTGGAGGTCGAGCGCGCGGAAGCGGTCCATGCTGATCGCGTCCGCCTGGTCGGCGAGCACGTGCGCCAGGTGCATGTCCCCCGTGTAGTCCCGGCCCGGTGTCATGGGCACCGAACCTAGCGGGCGCTCAGTCGAACACCGCGGAGCTGACCCCGCTGGGCCCCTCGTACTCGCGGTCCTCGATCTTCTGCAGCGCCTCCAGCACGTCCTTGTCGCTGCCCTTGGCGTGCTCGAGGATCTGGTCCTTGGTCGCCGGGTAGTCCATGCCCTTGAGGGCCTTCTGGATGTCGATGGGGCTCACCATGTCCCGGGCCTACCCCCGGTCGGGCCGCGGCATACCGTCGCGGTGTGGACGCCGCGACGATCGCCGGGCTGCTGGCCGACCCGGCCCGCCTGAAGGTGGTCGCCGCGCTGGCCCTCGGCGCCGGCACGATCGAGGAGGTCGCGGAGGCATCCGGGCTGCCGCTCAAGGACGTCGCCCTCGCCGCCCGCCGGCTGGCCCGCGCCGGCCTGGTGCGCCGCGACCGGCACGACCTCGCGCTGCTCACCGACCGGTTCGGCGCCGCGGCCCGTGCCGCCGCGGAGGCCGCGCCGCCGCCCACGCCGCTCTCCGACGACCCCGCCGAGGACGCCGTCCTGTCCGCGTTCGTCCGTGACGGCCGGCTGGTCTCCATCCCGGCCCAGCAGAGCAAGCGGCGGCTGGTCCTGGAGCACCTGGTGCGGGTGTTCGACGTCGGCGTCCGCTATCCCGAGCGGGAGGTGAACGCGCTGCTGGCCGTGTGGCACCCCGACACCGCCGCGCTGCGCCGCTACCTGGTCGACGAGGGGCTGCTCTCCCGCGAGGCGGGGCTGTACTGGCGCACCGGCGGCTGGGTCGACGTGTAGGAGCGCCGACCGCCCGCCGTGATCATGAAGTCCGGGACGAGACACGCCGACCCGCCACGGCGCGTCGCTTCCCGGACTTCATGATCGCGGGAGAGGGAACGGCCCGAAACCTGGTCGCGGCGCCATGATCGCGGGCAGCAGACTGGCCGGCGTGCCCGACGCCGACGCCTTCCGCGCCCTCGCCCGGTCGTCGCCGTGGCGCTGGTCGACGCTGCGGTTCGCCGTGCGCTGGCCGGGCAACCCCTGGCGGCCGGACACCCTGCGGGCCTGGCTGCGCCGCCCCGACCTCCTCCGGGTGGAGACCCTCGACGGGCGGCTCCTGCAGGTGGTCCGGGAGCAGCGGCAGCAGGTCGGGCTGCTCACCACCGACGGGGGCCGCACCGTGACGCTGCCGTGGGCGACCGAGGGGCCCGCGGCGGCGTACCGGTCCGACGGGCTGGTCGCGCGCCGTCCCGACGACGTCTCCTACGACGCGCCGATGTACCAGAGCTACGACTGGGTGGCGATGCTCGACCCGGTCGAGCTCGCCGACGGCCGCGACCCCGACACCGGGGCGCCGGACCTCCCCGGCACCGAGATCGACGCGGTGGTCGAGGTCGAGCACGGGGGCCGGCCGGCGTGGGAGGCACTGGTCCGGACGACGCCGGCCTACGACCCGCGCTGCACCTGCTGCACCCTGCTGCGCTCGCGGCACGTCGACGAGGCCGAGGCCGCCGCCGGTGTGGTCGACGCGGTGCTGGCCGAGTACCCCCAGCGGTACCGCGTGCGGCTCGACGTCGGCACCGGCGTCTGCGTGTGGATCGACGACCCGGAGCGCCTGACACCGGGGCTCGACCTGCGGATCGAGGCCGTCGACGAGCCGATGGACGACGCGCTGTTCACCGAACCGCGCCGCGGGCTGTTCCGCCGCCGGGGATGGCAGCCGGGCCCGCCGCGGCCGGGCCGTCAGTAGCCCGCCCGCCGCGGCCGGGCCGTCAGTAGCCGGGGCCGAGCTGGCCGACGGCGTCCAGCAGCCGGCGCAGGCTCGCCAGCCGCTCGCGGCGGGCCGGGGGGCCGGCGTCGGCCCAGGCGTCCAGCACGCAGTCGGGGTCGTCGGCGGTGTGCCCGCACCCGGGCGGGCAGTCGACGGCGGCCTCGGCGACGTCGTCGAACGCGGCGACCACGTCCTCGGCGGTGACGTGCGCCAGGCCGAACGAGCGGATGCCGGGGGTGTCGATCACGGTGCCGCCACCGGGCAGGTCCAGCAGCACCGCCGACGACGAGGTGTGCCGGCCCTTGCCCACCTTGGTCACCTCACCGGTGGCCCGGTCGGCGTCCGGGACGAGGCGGTTCACCAGGGTCGACTTGCCGACCCCGGACTGGCCCACCAGCACGCTCATCCGCCCCTCCAGGCGGGCGAGCAGCTCGTCCAACGGCGTCTCCCGCGACATCGGGACGGCGTCCACCTCGAGTCCGGCGTAGCGGTCCAGCAGCTCCCGTGGGCTGGCCAGGTCGGTCTTGGTCAGGCAGAGCAGCGGCTCCAGGCCGCCGGCGTAGGCGGCGACCAGGCAGCGGTCCAGGAAGCCCAGGGCCGGGTCCGGGTCGGTCACCGAGGTGACGACCACCAGCAGGTCGGCGTTGGCCACCACCACCCGCTCGGTGGGGTCGGTGTCGTCGGCGGTGCGCCGCAGCGACGTCGTCCGCTCCTCGATGACCACGATGCGGGCGAGCGTGTCCGGCCGGCCGCTGGTGTCGCCGACGATGCGGACCCGGTCGCCCACGACCACCCCGTGCCGGCCCAGCTCGCGGGCGCGCATCGCGGTGACGTCGACCGGCGCGCCGTCGGGCCCCTCGACCCGCACCGTCATCCGGCCCCGGTCGACGGCGACGACCAGCCCCGGGACGGCGTCGCCGTGCGCCGGCCGGGTGCGCGTGCGCGGCCGCGACCCCCGGGGGTTGGGCCGGACCCGGACGTCGTCCTCGTCCATCCGGCGGTCGTTCCTGCGCGGACTCACGGCTCGACTCCGCGCTCGTCCCGCTCCTCGGTCGACGCCGTCAGCCGCCTCCGCGGTCGCTCCGCTCCTCGCTCGCCGGCGCTCGCTGCGATGCCCACTCCCTGTCGGCGGCGGGCACCTCCCTGCGGTGCTCGCGAGCGCGTCGTCTGCGCGGGGCTCAGCGCTCGACTCCCAGCATCGCGTTCCACCGCTCGACGAAGTCGGGCAGCGTCTTGCTCACCGCGCCCGGGTCGGCCACCTCCACGCCGTCGATCGCCAGCCCGAGGACGGCGGCGGCGTGGACCATGCGGTGGTCGGCGTAGGAGTCCAGGCGGGCCGGACGGCGGGGGCCGGGGGTGATCACCAGCCCGTCGGGCAGCTGCTCCACGGCCGCGCCGACCGCGGTGAGCACGTCGTCGAGGGCCTGCAGCCGGTCGGTCTCGTGGCCGCGCAGGTGGCCGATGCCGGTCAGCCGGGACGGCCCGTCGGCCAGCGCGCACAGCGCGGCCAGCACGGGGGTCAGCTCACCGACCTCGCCCAGGTCGGCGACCAGTGGCCGGACGCCGCCGGCCCCGGTGACCTGCAGGCCGTCGTCCACCCGGGCCACCGACGCCCCCATCCGGCCCAGCAGGTCGTCCAGCTGCCCGCCGGGCTGGGTGGTCCGCACCGGCCAGTCGCGCACGGTGACCCGGCCGCCGGTGACCAGTGCCGCCGCGAGGAAGGGGGCGGCGTTGGACAGGTCGGGCTCGAGCACCTCGTCGCGGGCGGCGATCGGGCCGGGGGCCACCCGCCAGCCGCGATCGGTGGCGGCCACCGCGACGCCGTGCTCCCGCAGCGACTCGACGGTCATCTCCACGTGCGGCATCGAGGGCAGCCCGCCGGCCAGCGCCAGGTCGACGCCCTCGTCGAAGCGGGCGGCGGCCAGCAGCAGCCCGGAGACGATCTGCGAGGACTCGCCGGCGTCCACGGTCACCGCGCCGCCGCCCACCCGGCCGGTGCCGTGCACGGTGAACGGCGCCCGGCCGCGGCCGCCGTCGTCGACGTCGACGCCGAGGTCGCGCAGCGCCGCGAGCAGCCCGGCGTTGGGGCGCTCGCGCAGCCGCGGGTCGCCGTCCAGCCGCACCGGCCCGGTGGCCAGCGCGGCGACCGGCGGCAGGAAGCGCAGCACCGTCCCGGCCAGCCCGGCGTCCACCTCGGCCGGGCCGCGCAGCTCTCCGGGCGTGACCAGCCAGTCCTCGCCGTCGTCGACGACCGCGACGCCCAGCGCCCGCAGCCCCGCGGCCATGAGCTCGGTGTCGCGCGCCCGCAGCGGGCGCACCAGCCGGCTGGGGCCGTCGGCCAGCGCCGCGAGCACGAGCGCGCGGGCGGTCAGCGACTTGGAGCCGGGCAGGGCCACGACGGCGTCCACCGGCGTGCTCCGGTGCGGCGTCGTCCAGACCTCGTGCATGGGGGTCATCCTGCCCTGTCGCGCCGACGGGCCGGCCGGCGCGACAGGGCAGGGGAGCGCTCAGCCCGCGGCCGCGGCGTCGGCCGGCTTGGCCTTTTTGGCCCCCGCGACGCGCACGAGACGCCGGTTGGCGAACTCGAACATGCCCAACTCGGAGAGCTCGCGGCCGTACCCGGAGTTCTTCACGCCGCCGAACGGCAGCTCCGGCGACGTCCCGGACGGCGAGTTGATCCAGACCATCCCGGAGTCGACCTGGTCGGCGACCTTCCGCGCGCGCTCGACGTCGCTGCTGAACACCGTGGCCGACAGCCCGTACGGGGTGTCGTTGGCCAGCCGCACCGCCTCCTCCTCGCTGGAGACGCGGTAGACGACGCCGACCGGGCCGAACAGCTCCTCGCGGTAGGCCCGCATCTCCGGGGTGACGTCGGCCAGCAGGGTGGCGTGCACGTAGGCGCCCTCGCGGTCGGGGCGGCCGCCGCCGGCGAGCACCGTCGCGCCCTTGTCGATCGCGTCCTGCACCTGGGCGGTGAGGTCGGCCGCCGCGCGCTCGGAGGACAGCGGGCCCAGCCGGGTGGACGGGTCGCTGGGGTCGCCCGGCTGCAGGCCCGAGAAGACCTCGGCGAGGCCGCTGACGAACTCGTCGTAGACGTCGTCCATGACGATGAACCGCTTGGCGGCGATGCACGCCTGGCCGGCGTTCATGGTCCGGGACATCGCGGCGGCCTTCACCGTCTGCTGCACCTCGGGGGCGTCCAGCACGATGAACGGGTCGCTGCCGCCGAGCTCGAGCACCGACTTCTTGAGGTACTTGCCGGCCAGGGAGGCCACGGCGCTGCCCGCCCGGTCGCTGCCGGTCAGCGTCACGCCGGCCACGTGGGGGTGGGCGATGACCTGCTCGACGTCGGAGATGCGCAGGAACAGGTTGGTGTAGACGCCCTCGGGGACGCCGGCGTCGGTGAACAGCTGCTCGAGGGCGAGCGCGGTCTGCGGGTTGTTCTCCGCGTGCTTGAGCAGGATCGCGTTGCCCAGCACCAAGTTGGGCGCCGTGACGCGGGCGACCTGGTACAGCGGGAAGTTCCACGGCTCGATGGCGAGGAGGACGCCGGTCGGCTCGTTGACGACGACCGCCTCGCCGTCCATGACGTCGATCGGCCGGGGTTCCAGGAAGCGCGGGCCGTTCTTCGCGTAGTAGTCGAAGATGCCGGCGACCAGCATGGTCTCGCCGGTGGCCTCGCGGACCGGCTTGCCCATCTCGCGGGTGATGAGCGCGGCCAGCTCGTCGCGGCGCTCGGTCATCAGCTCGCCGATCCGGCCCACGATCGACGCGCGCTCCTCGACCGGCCGGCGACGCCACTCCTGGAAGGCCGCGTGCGCCTTCTCGACGACGCCGGGCACCTCGCTGCTGTCGAGGAAGGGGAACTCCTTCTCGGTCTGCCCGGTGGCCGGGTTGACGGTCGCGTACGGCCGGTCGCCGGTGGTGCTGGCGGTCTTGCCGGCCGGCGTGGTCTCGGTGGTGGTCACTGCTCTGTGCCTCCGTCGCGGTGCTCGGGTGTGTCCGGTCCCGTCCTACCCCTCGCCCCTGGCAGCACGCGCCGGGGACGCCGGATGTCGGAGGGGCGATCTAGGCTCGCGAGCACGGTCCGCCGGGCCGCCGCCCCGCAGTCCGCCCGCCGTCCGCCCGCAGGGAGGAGCGCCGCCGTGTGTGGCCGCTACGCCGCCAGCCGCCGTCCCGAGGACCTCGTCCTCGAGTTCGAGGCGGTCCGCGCCGAGGGGCAGTCCGCGCTGCCGGCCGACTACAACGTCGCCCCGACCAAGGACGTCTACGTCGTGCGGCACAAGAAGGAGCGCGACGCCGGGGGCAGCCCCACCGGCGGAGGGCACCGCGAGCTGCGCACCGTCCGCTGGGGGCTGGTGCCCTCCTGGGCGAAGGACGCCTCGGTCGGCAACCGGATGCTCAACGCGCGGGTGGAGTCGCTGACCGAGAAGCCGGCGTTCCGTTCGGCGGCCCGCTCCCGCCGCTGCCTGGTGCCCGCCGACGGCTGGTACGAGTGGGCCAAGCGGCTGGACAAGCCGGGCAAGCAGCCGTACTACATCACCCCGCAGGACGGCTCGGTGCTCGCCTTCGCCGGGCTGTGGGAGGTGTGGGGGAAGGGCGACGACCGCCTCTACACCTGCACGATCATCACCGAGCCGGCCGTCGGGGCGCTCACCGACATCCACGAGCGGATGCCCCTGGTGCTTCCCCGGGACCGCTGGGCCGACTGGCTCGACCCCGCCCGCGAAGACGTCGACGCGCTGACCGCCCCGACCCCGCCGGAGGTCGTCGAGGGGCTGGAGCTGCGGCCGGTGGGCACCGCCGTGAACAACGTGCACAACAACGGCCCGGAGCTCGAGGCCCGCGTCGACACGGTGAGCCCGCCGGCCGACCAGCCCGCCCTCTTCTGACGTGGCCGGTGTCGAGGAGGCGCTGCCGCCGGTCGCGCAGGGCAGCCGGCCGGGCGCGCTGCCCGGGTGGGTGGCCGCCGTCGTCACGTTCCTGTCCTCCGGGGCGGTGCTGGTGCTGGAGATCGCCGGGCTGCGGCTGATCGCCCCCTACGTCGGGATCACCCTGCAGACCAACACCGCGGTCATCGGCTTCGCGCTGGCCGCGATCGCCGTCGGCGCGTGGTCCGGGGGAGCGGCGGCCGACCGCGCCGACCCGCGGCGGATGATGGCGCCGCTCATGGTCGCCGGGGGAGCGCTGGTCGTCGCCGTCCTCCCGCTGGTGCGCTTCGCCGGGTCGTGGCTGACCGGGCCGGAGGCCGGCAGCGTGCTGCTGCTGGCCGCGGTCGCCGTCGTCGTCCCCGCAGCGCTGCTGTCGGCAGTACCGCCCATGGTGGTCAAGCTGCAGCTGGCCAGCCTGGAGGAGACCGGCTCGGTGGTCGGCCGGCTGTCGGGCATCGGCACCCTCGGCGGCATCGCGGCCACGTTCGTCACCGGCTTCCTGCTCATCGCCGTCTTCCCGACCAGCGGCATCCTCGTCGGCACCGGCGTCGTGACTGCAGCGGTCGGGGTGGCCGTCGGCGTCCTGCTGCGCCGGCGGTCCTCCGGCGGGACCGGCCGGGTGCCGGTCGCGCTGCTGCTGCTCGCCGTCATCGGGACGCTGCTGGCCGCGGTCGCGCCCACCCCCTGCCAGTCCGAGACCGCCTACCACTGCGCGCGCGTCGTGGCCGACCCGGAGCGGGACACCGGCCGCGTGCTGGTGCTGGACACGCTGCGGCACTCCTACGTCGACCTCGCCGACCCCACGTACCTGCAGTTCGAGTACGTCCGGGCGATCGCCGCGGTGGTCGAGGGAGCGCAGCCGGAGGGGGAGCCGCTGTCCGCGCTGCACCTCGGCGGTGGCGGGCTGACCCTGCCGCGGTACCTGGAAGCGACCCGGCCGGGCACCGAGAGCCTGGTGCTGGAGGTGGACCCGGGCGTGGTCGCCATGGACCGCGAGCAGCTCGGGCTGGCCGAGTCCGACCGGCTGCGGGTGCGCGTCGCCGACGCCCGCGTCGGGCTGGCCGACGAGGCACCGGGTCAGCGCGACGTCGTCGTCGGGGACGCGTTCGGCGGGCTGTCGGTGCCCTGGCAGCTGACCACCGTCGAGGCCCTGCGCCTGGTCGACGACGCCCTGACCGACGACGGCGTGTACGTCGCCAACCTCATCGACCGCCCGCCGCTGGGCTTCCTCAAGGCCGAGCTGGCCACGCTGCGGGAGGTCTTCCCGCACGTGCTGCTGCTGGCCCGCGCGCCCGTGCTGGCCGGGGAGGACGGCGGCAACGTCGTCGCGGTGGCCTCACAGCAGCCGCTGCCGGCCGACGCGATCGAGAGCGCCATGCGCCGGCAAGACCTCGCCTGGCAGGTGGCCCAGGGCGAGGAGCTGGTCCGTTTCACCGGGGACGCCGAGGTGCTCACCGACGACCACGCGCCCGTCGACCAGCTGCTCACCACCTACGACCGCCCCGCGGCCTGAAGGAGGACCCCGTCCGCCCCACCCTTCGCAGGCTCAGGGCGGGCCCCGGGACGGGGCCGAGGGGGTCGTTCTTCAGCGGCCGATCGGAGCGGTGCGCGCCCGCGTGAGCCGGACCAGGTCACCCGGGGCCAGCTCCACCTGCAGCCCGCGCTTCCCGGCGCTGACCATGACCGTCTCGAAGGCCAGCGCCGACTCGTCCACCACGGTCGGCAGCGCCTTCTTCTGCCCCAGCGGGCTGATCCCGCCCAGCACGTAGCCCGTCGTCCGCTCGGCGTCGGCCGGGTCGGCCATGGCCGCCTTGCGGCCACCCGCGGCGGCGGCCAGGGCCTTGAGGTCCAGGGTGCCGCTGACGGGGACGACGGCCACCATGAGGACGCCGTCCACCCGGGCCACCAGGGTCTTGAACACCTGCCGTGCGTCGGCGCCGAGCGCGGCCACCGCCGCCTCGCCGTGGCCCTGGTCGGACGGGTGTTCGGGGTCGTAGGGGTGCAGGGTGTGGGCCACGCGGGCCTTCTCCAGAGCCCGCACCGCCGGGGTCGCCGCCACGGCGCCGCAGCCTAGCCAGGGCCGCGGTGATCCCCGCCGCGCAGGGAATGGAGCCCGGCTCCGGTGCCGTTGGACAGGCCGTGAGCAGCACCCTCTCCACCAGCACCCGGCACCGGGCAGGGAACCGGCGTCCCCCGGGCCGCCCCGATGCGGCGCGGCTAGGATCGGCCGAGGCGGTGTCCCGCGTCCGGGGCCCGCAGAGAGGACGGTCGGTGCCCGAGGAGTCCGCGGACCAGACGCCCCAGGTGGAGTCGGCCGAGCAGGCCGCCGTCACCCCCGTGGAGGTACCCGAGGCGCGCGAGGGCGGCAGCCGGACCGAGGTGGCCGAGACCCGTGCCGAGCGCGACGCCCGGTTCGAGCGGGACGCATTGCCCTACCTCGACCAGCTCTACCCGGCGGCGCTGCGGATGACCCGCAACCCGGCCGACGCCGAGGACCTCGTCCAGGAGACCTTCGTCAAGGCCTACTCGGCGTTCCACCAGTTCGCCGAGGGCACCAACCTCAAGGCCTGGCTGTACCGGATCCTGACCAACACCTACATCAACAGCTACCGCAAGAAGCAGCGCCAGCCGCAGCAGTACCCCACCGACCAGGTGCAGGACTGGCAGCTCTACGCCGCCGAGGAGCACAGCTCCAGCGGCCTGCGGTCGGCGGAGATCGAGGCGCTGGACCACCTGCCGGACTCCGACATCAAGGAGGCCCTGCAGCAGCTGCCCGAGGACTTCCGCCTGGCGGTCTACCTCGCCGACGTCGAGGGGTTCGCCTACAAGGAGATCGCCGAGATCATGGGCACGCCCATCGGCACGGTGATGTCCCGCCTGCACCGCGGCCGGCGCGGGCTGCAGAAGCTGCTGGCCGACTACGCACGCGAGCGCGGCTTCGTCCGCGCCGGGGCCGGGGAGGAGGCGAGCCACTCGTGAGCGACGACGGTCGCGGGGCCGGCGAGCCCATCGAGATCAACTCGTGTGACGACGTCCTGTCGCACGTCTTCGAGTTCCTGGACCACGAGACCGACGAGGCCCGGCGGGACGTCATCGCCGAGCACCTCGAGGACTGCTCGCCGTGCCTGCGCCAGTTCGGCATCGAGCAGGAGTTCAAGGCGCTGGTCCGCCGCCGCTGCGGCGGCGACGCCCCGCCGCCGGGCCTGCGGGACCGGATCAAGCTGCAGCTGACGACCGTCTCCTTCGAGGACGACGGCACCCAGGTCAGCGTCGAGAAGCTCACCATCGAGCGGACGCAGGAGAGCCCCACCGCCTGAGAACGCAGCAGCGGGCCCCCGCCCGCGGGGGGGGGGGGCGGGGGGGGTTGGGCCCGCGCCCCGCCTCCCCCCCCCGCCGGGCGGGCCGGGGGGGGCCGGGCGGGGCCACCGCCG
>NZ_JBJGYS010000013.1:0-137886 GCF_054050115.1 Geodermatophilus sp. SYSU D00708
GCGCGGGGCCCCCCCCCCCCCGCGCCCCCCCCCGCCCCCCCCCCCGGGCCCCCCGCCCCCCCCGCCGGGTGACGTACGGGAACGGCCCTGCGAGCGGGCCGACGAACTAGCGCTTGAGGTTGACCAGGTCCTGCAGGATCTCGTCGCTGCTGGTGATGACGCGGCTGTTGGCCTGGAAGCCGCGCTGGGCGACGATCAGCCCGGTGAACTCCTCGGCCAGGTCGACGTTGGACATCTCCAGCGCACCGGCGTTGAGGACACCACGGCCCCCGGTGCCGGCCTGGCCGATCAGCGCGAGGCCCGAGTTGGACCCGGGGCGGTAGGTGGTGCTGCCGGCCTGCTCCAGGCCGCCGGGGTTGGCGAACGTGGCCAGGGCCAGCTGGCCGAGCACCTTGGTCTGGTCGTTGGAGAAGACCCCGGTGATCGTGCCGTCGTTGCCGAGGCTGAACGACTCCAGGACACCGGCGCTGTAGCCGTCCTGGTCGACCGCCGAGACGGTGGTGGGGCTGCCGTACTGCGTCACCCCGGTGACGTCGATGCTCACCGGCCCGGTCCAGCCGGCCGGGAGGTCGTTCAGGGCGACGGCGGTGGGGGCGGTGAGGTTCCCGGCGCCGTCGAAGGTCAGGGCGACCGGCGCGGTCATCAGGTCGGCCGGCGGCGTGCCGGGACCGGTGGCGCTGACCGACCAGCCGGTGGCGGTCCGCTCGAAGAGGAAGGTGACCGGGACCTCCCGCCCCAGGTTGTCGTACATGGTGATGGAGCTCTCGACCTGCTTGCCGACCTCGGCGGCCGCGGAGAGGTTGCCCTGCACGGTGCCGGCGCCGGTGCCCTGAGGCGCGGTGCCCTGGCCGAACGGGATCCTCAGCGGCCCGATGGGGCCGTTCGCGTCGATCACGCCGTCGACGTCGGCCGACCAGCCCTGCAGGATCGAGCCCCCGTCGGTCATCATGTTGCCCGCCGCGTCGAAGCCGAACGACCCCGAGCGGGTGAACAGCTGCTGGTTGCCCGACTGGACGACGAAGAAGCCGTCCCCCTCGATCATGAAGTCCGTGGAGCGGCCGGTGGTCTGCGTGGCGCCCTGCGACCAGTTCGTGCTGATGCCGGCGACCTTGACGCCGAGGCCGACCTGCGCGGGGTTGCTGCCGCCGCTGCCCTCGGCCGGCGCACCACCGGCCCGCAGCATCTGGGACAGGGCGGCCTCGAAGACGGTCGTCTGGGTCTTGTAGCCCACCGTGTTGACGTTGGCGATGTTGTTGCCGGTGACGTCCATCTTGGTCTGGTGGGCGCGCAGGCCGGAGATGGCCGAGAACATGGAGCGGAGCATGGGGCTCTCCTCGTGGTCTGTCGGGTGGGGGAGGTCGCTGGTGGGGGACGAGCTCGGGGGGCGGGGCGTCAGGACGACGTCGAGGCGGAGCCGGACGCCGGGGGTTCGGAGATCGCGGTGACCCGGCCCATGGGCACCGCCATCCCGCCGACCATCGCGACGGCCTCGGAGGTGTCGGTGCCGAGCCGCACGGAGCTCACCGTCCCGGTGACGCTCGCGCCGGTGGAGTCGGTGTAGGTGACCGTCCGGCCGACCATCGCCCCGGCGCTGGTCGCCCGCTGGAGGGCGAGCAGCGAGGCGTTCTGGTCGGCCAGCTGCTCGAGCTTCTCGACCTGGGTGAACGTCGCGGTCTGCGACATCATCTGGCTGCTGTCGACCGGGTTGGACGGGTCCTGGTAGCGCATCTGGGCGACCAGGAGCTTGAGGAACACGTCCTTGCCCATCTGGTCCGTGCGGTTCATCGTGCTGGTGGGCGCCGTGTAGGACGTGGCGTTCGTGCCGCTCACGGGGTTCGTCATCCGTCGCTCCCTCTAGACGCGGACGTCCACGCCGGTGGACGCGGACGAGGTCGGGGCGGGGGCCGGTCGGCCCTCGCCGGTGTCTGCGGACCGCGGCCGCGGCTGCGCCCAGCCGTTGCCCGGGCCCTGCCGGCCGCCCTGCTGACCGGCGGCCTGCTGCTGGGCCGAGGTCCAGGCGCTGCCGGGGTCCCGGTCGACCGAGGCGTTGGTGCACGTCAGGCCGGCGCTCTGCAGGTCGCGCCGCAGGTCGGGGAGCGAGTCGAGCAGGGCGGCCCGGCCGGCCTCGGTCGCGCCGCGCAGGGTCAGGTCGACCGCGCCGTTGGTCAGGGTCACCTGCACCTCGACGGTGCCGAGGGCCTCCGGCGTCAGGACGACGGTCATCGTGTGCGCACCGTCCGGGCCGTTCCGCAGGACGGCGACGTGCTGGGCGACCTGCGTGCCCGCCGGCGCGGGCTGGGCACCCGGCGCGGCCGCGGCACCGACCGGCGCGGTCGGCGTGGCACCCGGTGCGACGAGCCCGGTGGCGGGCGACGCGGCGACCGGCTCGCCCTCCTCGGTCGCGGCGGGCACCGGGCCGGACGCGACCGCGTGGTCCGCGGGCGCCGTGGCGGGTGCGGCCGCGGCGGCCGGGGGTGGGCTGGGGGCCGGCGTCCCGTCCTCGTGCGCGATCACGACGACCACGCCCGGCGGGAGGGCGGCGCCCGCCCCGACGACCGGCCCGGTCGCCACCGGGACCACCCCGGCGGGGAGCTGGGCGGCCGGCGGAGCCGTCGCCGCGCCGGGGAGGCCGTCGGAGGACGGGGTGGCGCCGGGCAGCGCCGCGGCCGGGACACCCGCGCCCGAGGGTGCGGTGGGGAGCGGGACCGTGCCCGCCGGGGTGCCGCCGCCGGGCAGCGCCGCCCCGGCGGGGACCACTCCGGCGGTCGCGGCCGGTCCGGGAGGTGCTCCCGCGCCGGACAGAGCCCCCACCCCGGGAACGGCCGAGGCCGCCGCCTGCCCGGGGGGCGTCGGCGCGGCCGCGCCGGGACCGAGGCCGGTGAGCAGCGCCCACAGCCCCGGCGGCATGCCGGCGGGGAGAACCGGCGCGTCGGCCGGCGCCTGCTCGTCGGGCGCGGTCGTCCCGGCGTCGCCCGCGGGGGTCTCCGCGGAGCCGTCCACCTCTCCGGGAGTCGCCCGGTCGCGGGCGCCGCCCCGCCCGTCGGCGACGGCGTCGTCGAGGGCGGAGGCGAACCGCTCGGCTCCGCCCGGCGCCGCGGTGGCGGGCGCGGCCGGGGTGGCGGGCAGCGGAGCCGCCGTCACAGCGGGAGTCGTCATCGGTAGGCCTCCGCCTTGCTGGTCACGGAGCGGACGTAGTCCTGTGTCTCGGAGTAGGGCGGGACGCCGCCGTAGCGGCGCACCGTCCCGGGCCCGGCGTTGTAGGCGGCCAGGGCCAGCTCGGTCGAGCCGAACTGGTCGGTGAGCCGGCTCAGGTAGCGGGCGGCGCCGTCCACCGCGGACGCCGGGTCGAACGCGTCGACGCCGAGGTCCTGCGCCGTCGCCGGCATGAACTGCATGAGGCCCTGGGCGCCGGCGGGGGAGACCGCCGAGGCGTCGAAGCCGGACTCCTGCGACGCCACGGCCGCCAGCAGCGCGGGATCGACGCCGTACCGGGCGCCGGCCGCGGTGAAGAGGTTCGCGTAGGGGACGCCGGCCAGCGAGCCGCTCGACGCCGAGCCGGTGGCGGCGGTCTGCGCGGGCAGCACCCGGCGGATGACGGCGGGGTCGCCGACCGACTGCACCTTGACCGTCTCGCCCTCCTGCGGGGCGGCGATCATCTTGCCGTCGCCGAGGTAGATGCCGACGTGGTCGATGCCCGGCCGGGACGAGTGGTCGAAGAACACGAGGTCGCCGGGGCGGGCGTCGGCCAGCGAGGCGACGGCGGTGCCGGCGGTGGCCTGCTGGGAGGACGTCCGGGGCAGGTCGACGCCGAGGTTGCCGTAGACCAGCTGCACGAACCCGGAGCAGTCCAGTCCCTTCGCGGGGTCGGTGCCGCCCCACAGGTAGGGCACGCCGAGGTACTTCTGCGCCTCGGCGACGACGGCCCGCTCGGAGGCCGCCGACGCGGTGCCGGCCGCGGCCGCGGTCGTCGCGGTCGTGCCGGTGAGGCCCGCGGCGGTCGCCGCCGACGTCCAGGCGGCGTTGGTCGACGTGCGGACCGGGAACACGAAGCGGGCCTGGATCTCGCTGATCCGGGCCTGCACGGCGGTCAGTCCGTCCACGGCACCTCCCCGGAGGGGGCGCGGCGGCCGGAGCGGCCGGTGACGAGGTCGTCCACGGTCCTCTCCTCGGCAGCCTGCTCGGCCAGTCGCACCGTCTGCAGGTGTCGTTCCCGCAACCGCTCGAGGCCCTTGGTCCGCTGGGCGGCTGCCGTCCAGGCGGCGCGAACCAGCTCGGCCTGCTCGGCGGAGGCGGTGGCCAGCGCGCGGGCCGACGCCGCGTCGTCCGCCGCGACCCGCGCGAGCACCATCGCGGCGCGGAAGGCGCCGGAGGACGTGGGCCCCGTGGGGACGACGGAGCCCAGCGCGGCCTCGGCCTCGCTCGCCCGCCGGTCGGCCTCGGCCGCCGCGCGCGCGGCCTCCGCGGCCGCCAGGGCGGCGGCCCGCTCCTCGGTGCGGCGCAGCTCCAGGACCGGCTGCAGCCGGAACGCCGCCCGCTTCACCGCGCGCTCCCGCGCGACCGCGCGAGCCGCGTCACGCCGACCGGACGATGCGGTTCAGCCAGTTCCACGACTCGGCCGCCGGCGTCAGCTCCCCGGTGGGCTGCTGGAGGAAGGAGTCGATCGCGGGGGCGAGCTGCCGGGCGCGGTCGACCAGGGGGTCGCTGCCGGCCTGGTAGGCGCCGATCTCGATGAGCTCCTTCACGTCGCGCAGCGCACCCATCAGCCGCCGGACCTCGCGGGCGTCGGCCATCTGCGCCGGCGGGACGACGGCGGTGGCGACCCGCGAGATCGACTCGAGGACGTCGATGGCCGGGAAGTGCCCGGCGGTGGCGAGCTTGCGGGTGAGCACGACGTGCCCGTCGAGGATCGAGCGGGCGGTGTCGGCGATCGGCTCGTTGTGGTCGTCGCCGTCGACGAGCACCGTGTAGAGGCCGGTGATCGACCCGGTGGCGGCGGTGCCGGCCTTCTCCAGCAGCCGCGGCATCATGGCGAACACGCTCGGCGGGTAGCCGCGGGTCGCCGGCGGCTCCCCGGCGGAGAGCCCGACCTCGCGCTGGGCCATCGCCGTCCGGGTGATGGAGTCCATGAGCAGCAGGACGTCGCGGCCCTGGTCGCGGAACCCCTCGGCGATGCGGGTGGCGACGAACGCGGCCTTGAGCCGCACCAGCGGCGGCTCGTCGGAGGTGGCGACCACGACGACGGTGCGGGCCATCCCCTCGGGGCCGAGGTTCTCCTCGAGGAACTCCTTGACCTCGCGGCCACGCTCGCCGATCAGGCCGATCACCCGGACGTCGGCGTCGGTGCCGCGGGTGATCTGGGACAGCAGCGTGGACTTGCCCACGCCCGAGCCGGCGAAGATGCCCAGCCGCTGCCCCTTGCCGATCGGCACCATCGTGTCCAGGACCCGGACGCCCGAGGTCAGCGGCTCGGCGACCCGGGCGCGGGTGAGCGGGTGCGGGGTCTCGCTGGCCAGGTCGACGAACTCCAGCCCGGCGTCCAGCGGCGGGCCGCCGTCCACGGGGCGGCCGAGGCCGTCGAGGACCCGGCCGAGCAGCGCCTCGCCGACCGGCACCTGCAGCGGCATGCCGGTGGCGCGCACCGGGGCGCCGGCGTGCACGCCGGACAGCTCGCCGAGCGGCATGCAGGTCAGCCGGTCGCGGGTGACCGCGACGACCTCGCCGAGCAGCCCGCGGGGGCCGGGGTTGACCTCCACCAGGTCGCCGACGGAGGCGACGATGCCCTCCACCGACAGGGTGAGTCCCATGGCGCCCACGACCTGCCCGGTCAGCTCCGGGCGGGCCGCGGCGCGGGCGCGGTCGAGCAGCCCGACCGTCATGGGGCCAGCACCGCCCGGACCCGCTGCAGCGCGGTGCCCAGTTGGGCGTCGACGCGGGAGGGGCCGGTCTCGGCGATCGCACCGGCCCGCTCCACCGCGGCGTCGGCGACGACGCGGACGGTGTTCGGCAGCTCGGCCAGCGCCTCGGCCGGGACCTCGCGGAGGTCGTCGGGGTGCAGTCGGACGACGACCGGCGCGTCGGCCGGGCACAGCGTCAGCGCGCGCCGGACGGCGTCGAGCGCGGGGGAGTCGGCGACCGCGAGCTCCCGGCACAGGAGGTCCTCGACCAGGGTGAGCACGATCGAGATGACCGAGTCGCGGACGTCCTCGGCGACCGGCAGCGCGGACTGCTCCAGCTGCGTGACGGCCGCGCCTAGCGCCGCGGTGGCCGAGACCAGCCGCCGCTCCCACCGGGCCTGCACCTCGGCGAGCCGCTCCTCGGCGGCCCGCTCGGCCTCGGCGACGACGCTCGCGGCCGCCTGCAGGCCCTCGGCGTGACCGGCCGCGAACCCCTCCTGCCGGGCGTGCTCGCGCAGCCGCGCCAGCTCCTCGGCGTAGACGTCCCCGAGCCGGAACGACGTCCGGTTGGCCGGGACCGGCATGTCCGCGGCCCGGCGGATCGTCGTCCGCCGCTCGGTGGTCTGCTGCACCGGCACCGCACGGGTGTAGGGCGCCGGCTTGGCCGCCGTGTCCCCGCGCAGCAGCGCCGACTCGCGGGTGACCCGACGGCCCGGCGCCTCAGGCGACGAAGTCATCGTCGCCGCCGCGCGAGATGGTCAGGACGCCCTGCTCCTCGAGGGTGCGGATGACGCCGACGACCTTGGCCTGGGCCTCCTCGACCGTCCGGGTGCGGACCGGGCCGAGCAGCTCGATCTCCTCGGCGAGGTTCTCGGCGGCGCGCTCGGAGAGGTTGCGGACCACCTTGTCCCGGACGTCGGGGCGCACGCCCTTGAGCGCGGTGGCCAGGTCGTTGGCCTCGACCTCGCGCAGCACCAGCTGCAGCGAGCGGTCGTCGATGGTGACGATGTCCTCGAAGACGAACATCTGCGCCCGGACCTGCTCGGCCAGCTCGGGGTCGGTGCTGTCCAGCCACTCGAGGATCGACCGCTCGGTCGGCCGCGGCGAGCGGTTGATGATCTCCACGAGGGTCTCGACGCCGCCGACGGTGCTCATGTCCTGGTGGGCGAGCAGCGAGCCCATCCGCCGGCCGAGCTCCTCCTCGACCAGCCGGACCATCTCCGGCGTGGTGCGGTCCATGGTGGCGATCCGGTGGGCGACGGCGGCCTGCTGCTCGGGGGCGAACCCGGAGAGCACCTCCGCCGACTGCGCCGCCGTCAGGTGGGCCAGCACCAGCGCGATGGTCTGCGGGTGCTCGTCCTTGAGGAAGGTGACCAGCTGGCGGACGTCGACGTTGCGCAGCGAGGCGAAGGGCACCTCGGTGTAGACGACGTTGAGCCGGGACAGGATGCCGTCGGCCTTCTCCTCGCCCAGGCCCGCGGCGAGGATCTCGCGCGCGAAGTCCACGCCGCCGCGCCCCACGAACCGCTGCGCGGTCATCAGGTGGTGGAACTCCTCGAGGACGCCGTCGACGTCGTCGGCCCCCACCGTGCCCAGCTTCATGAGCTCGCGGGTGATCTGCTCGACCTCGCGCGGCCGCATCTTGGCCAGCAGCGTGCCGGCCTCCTCCTTGCTCAGCTGCGCGATGAAGACCGCGGCCTTGCGGATGCCGGGCATGTCCGGGCGCTGGCGCACCGCGGGCAGGACGGCGGTCTGGGCGGCGGCCGACTCGATGCCGACCATCTGCTCGACGCTGGCCAATGTCACGACTTAGCTCCGCTCTCGCTCAGCCAGCCGCGGAGCATGGCCGCGACCTCGTCGGGCTTCTCGCTCACCATGGAGGCGATCTCGCCGCGCACCCGCGCCCGCTCGGCCGCCTCCAGCTCGGCCTGGGCGTCGTCGACCGCGGCCTCCCGGGTGCTCTCGATCCGGATCCGGTCGAGCTCGGCCATCACGTCGTCGGGCAGCTCCAGCGGCTCGTAGTCCTCCTCGGCGTCCTGCCGGCGGCGCGACCGCAGCCAGACGACGAGCACGAGCAGGGCGATGCCGAGGGCGATGCCGCCGGTCTTGATCATCGACCACATCTGGGCCTGCTTCTCGGCCTCCTGCGCGGCGTCCAGCTCGGCCGCGGCCTGGTCGGCGGCGGTGGTGTCGAAGGGCATGGAGGCGACGGTGATGTCGTCACCGCGCGCCGGGTCCAGACCCACGGCGTTGCCGATGAGGTCCTGCACCTGGTTCTGGTTCAGGTTGCCCGCGACCGCCTGGTCCATGACGACCGACACGGTGAGCCGGTTGATGGTCCCCGGCGCGCCGGTGACCGTCTCCGTGGTCTCCCCGACGGCGTTGTTCGCGGTGGTCGACTCCTTGTTGTAGGCCGAGTCGCCCTCGCCACCGGCGTCCGCGGTGTTCTCCGGGCCCAGCACGCCGCCGACGGCGGCGCCGGTGCCGGAGTACTCCTCGGTCGTGGTGCTCTCCGAGATCGGCGGGGTGCCGTCCTCGTAGGTGTAGGTCTTCGAGGTGGTGTCGCGCTGGCTCAGGTCGAGGTCGGCGCGCACCGACACCTGGACGTTGCCGGGGCCGAGGACGCGGTCGAGGATCGCCTGCGCGTTGCCGGCCAGCCGGGCCTCGTACTCCTGCTCCAGCTGCGAGCGGGCGTCGCCGGCCGCGGCCGTCACGCCCTGGCCCGGGGCCGAGAGCACCGCGCCGGTGGAGTCGGCGACGGTGACCTGGTCGGCCTCCATGCCCTCGATGCTGGAGGAGACCAGGTTGGTCACCGCCTGGATCTGCTCACCGGAGAGGTCGGTGCCCGGGGCCAGGTCGAGCAGCACCGAGGCGGTGGGCTCCTTCTGGTCGGAGACGAAGACCTCGTCCTCGGGCAGCGCCACGTGCACCACCGCGGAGCGGACGCCGTCCAGCGCCTCCAGGGTCTTGGCCAGCTCGCCCTCCAGCGCCCGCTGGTAGGAGACCTGCTGCTGGAACTCACTGGTCGTGATGCCCGACTCGTCGAGCAGCGCGTACCCGGTGTCGGAGCCGGCCGGCAGGCCCTTGCCGCTCATCGACAGCCGCAGGTCGTAGACCTGGTCGTTGGGGACCATGATCGTCGCGCCGCCGTCGGCGAGCTCGTAGGCGACGCCCGAGGCGTTGAGCTCGTCGACGATCGCGGAGGCGTCGGTCGAGGCCAGGTTGGAGAACAGCGGGGCGTACGTCGGCGCGGTGATCCACCGGTAGAAGAAGAAGCCGCCGAGGAGCAACCCGACGACCAGGAGGCCGATGACGACCTTCTGCCCGAGGCTGATCGTGGACAGCGCGGAGCGCAGGCGCCCGAGCGGCCCGGCGAGGGCGGCAGGCATCAGACCGGCATCCTCATGATCTCGGTGAAGGCCTCAACGGCCTTGTTCTTGATGGTCACGACCATCTCGGTCGCGAGCTTCGCCTCGTTGGCGGCGATCATGTAGTCGTGCACGTCGCGCAGGTCGCCGGTGGCGGCCTGGACGGCGAGCGCGTCCGACGTCGACTGCGCCGCCTGCACCTGGTCCAGCGCCGAGGTCAGGACGTCGGCGAACCCGGAGCCGGAGACCGCCGACGTGCCGGTGGTCGGCTCCGCGGCGGGCGTGACCTCGCCGACGGCGGGGATCGACACGGTGGGGAACGAGATTCCCCCGATGGGCGAGGTCATGAGCCCTTCCCGAGCTGCAGGGCGGCCTGGTAGGCGTTCGTCGCCCGCTCCATGGTCGCGAGGTTCGCCTGGTAGCCGCGCTGGGCCATGATCAGGTTGGTCATCTGCTCACCGAGGTCGATGTCGGGGTACTTGACGTAGCCGTCGGCGTCGGCGAGCGCGTTGTCCGGCTCGTACACCAGCCGGCCCTCGGCGCTGCCGAGCTCGGCCCGGGCCACGCGGACGCCGCCCTCACCGGAGCCGTAGTCCACGGCCTGCGCGACGACGAAGCGCTCCTGGAAGGCGTCCTCGTCGGCGCTGGTCACCGTGTTGACGTTGGAGATGTTGTCCGACACGGCGTCCAGCCACTTGCGGTGCGCGAGCAGGCCGGAACCGGCGACGTTGATGCTGTCGAACACGGGCTCACGCCGTCCGCAGGGCCGTGCGCAGGACGCTGTACTTGCCGTCGAGCGCGTTGAGGGCCAGCTGGTAGCGCAGGCCGGTCTCGGTGGCGATGACCGTCTCGCTGTCGAGGTTCACGTTGTTCCCGTTCGTGTTCGTCGGCTCCAGCGAGCGCGCGACCGTGCCGCCGCTGACCGTCGGGGTCTGCCCGCTGGTGAGCTGGCTGCGCAGGCTCGACTCGAAGTCGACGCGGCCGGCCAGGAAGCCCGGGGTGTTGACGTTCGCGATGTTGTCCGTGGTGACGCGCTGCCGCTGGGCCAGCCCGGACAGGGCGGCGTGCAGCGTCGTCGCGGTGACGTCGCCGATCATCGGGCGACGGCCACGTGGGCAGGGCAGCAGGACACGATCGGCCTCCGGGTACGCAGGAGACACTCGCGAGCGAGTGAGGGGGCCGCCGATCCGTGGCGAAGGTGGTGCTGTCCGTGCTCCCCCCTCATCGGCGGCCCCGTGGGCTCCCTTGACCGGCGTCCCCGACGGGAGTGACCGGTGTCGGCGCACGGGGTGGCAGGGACTGGTGTGACGACCGGTCGGAACGGCGCCGCGCCCGGCGCGGGAACGCGAGAGCCCCCGTCGCGCCGGGAGGCGCGACGGGGGCTCGGGTGCGGGGGAGGCGGGGCTAGAGGGCCTGGTCGATGAAGCCGGCCACGGGACGGGACGGGGCGTAGGACATCCGCGCGGCGACGTCGCGCTGCCGGCGCGACTGGATGATCCGTTCGACGAGCTCCTCGGCGACGGCCAGCTGGTGCTGGAGGAGCCGCGCGGCGCGGTCACGGAGGTCGTGGGGGAGGGGGCCCAGCCCGGACGGGGGGACCCAGTCCTGGACGCCGCGCCGCCAGGCGTCCACCGCGTCGGCCTGCTCGTCGGTCAGGTCGCTCCCGCTGATGGTCGCCTCGGCGGCGAGGACGTCGGCCTCCAGGTCGTCGAGGACCGTGGCCCAGTCGCCGGGCTTCGCCCCGTCCCCGCCGCGGGGCGGGCGTGCGCCGGTCATGCCGACGCGGCGGCCAAGGACTCCGCGGCCTGCCGCCACGCGTCCCGGAGCGGCTCGACGACCTGCAGGCAGGAGGCGACCCGGTTGCGGTCGCCCTTGACGTTGGCCTGCACGAGCTCGCCGAGCAGCCAGGTGTAGAGCGCGGCCAGCCGCGGACCGCCTTCCCAGGCGTCGACCTTCAGGCTGGTGCGCAGCTCGAGGACGATCTCCTGCGCGTGCTGGAGCTGCTCGCCGGCCTGCTCGCGGTCGCCGGTCGCCAACGCGCCGGAGGCCCGCTCGAGGTCGAGGGCGAGGCGGTCGTAGAGCATGACGAGCAGCCGCTGCGGGGAGGCCGTCGTGACGGTGTCACCGAGGTAGCGGGCGCGGAGCGAGGCAGTGCTCATGGGGTGCGGGTCTCCAGGGACAACGTCGGGGGAGCGGCGTCGGTGGGGGACGTGGGGGAGCGGACGGCTCAGGACCAGGACGGCAGGCTGCTGATCTGTCCGGCCAGCCAGGAGGACTGGTTCTGGAGCGTGCCGAGGGCGGTCTCCATCGCCGTGAACTGGCGGGTCAGTGTCTCCTTGCGCAGGGCGAGGCGGACGTCCCAGTCGGCGATGCGGTCCTCGAGGTCCTTGGCGACGCTGTCGCTGCCGTTGGCCAGCAGGGTCAGCGAGCCGGTCGTGGCATCGGATGCAGCCTTGGCCATGGCCTCGATCTGCGCGGCCAGCCCCACCGGCTTGACGGTGGCGCCCGAGCCGGTGGTCGCGGTGAAGAAGGTGCGGGTGGCGGCGGGGTCCGCGGCCAGCGCACTGGTGAACGTGGCCTTGTCGAACTTCAGCTGGCCGTCCTTGGTCAGCTGGACGCCGTAGGTGGCGGCGGACTTCCCGCCGATGCCGGAGGAGACGATGTCCAGGACCCGGCCGGCCAGGTCGCGCAGGGTGCTGTCGCCCTGCAGCGTCGCGGTGGTGCTGTCCTTCGAGGTGTAGTCGGAGATCACCTGGAGCGCGCTGTTGGCAGCGTCGACCAGGGCCTGCACCTTGGCCGCGGTCGCGTCGGTGTCGCGCCCCACCGAGACCGTCGACGTCTCCCCGGCCTTCGACACCGTGATCGAGGTGTCGGGCAGCAGGCCGGTGAAGGTGTTGCTGGACGAGGTGACCTCGTAGGCGCCGGTGCCGGAGCCCATCTTCAGCTTCGCGTCCGCTCCGGTCGTGAGGTCGCTGAACGCCGGGCCGCTCGTGATCGAGAACGTCCCGGCGGCGCCGGAGGTCGCCGTGGTCAGCTGCATCCGGTACTTGCCCTCGGCGACCTGGACGACGGAGGCGGTGAGCCCCAGGTCCTTCTTCGCGTTGATCGCGGCGGCCGCCTCGGTCAGCGTCGCGGTGCCGTTGTCGTCGGTGTCGAGGTCGATCGTCGTGGTGGTGGTGCCCACCTTGACGGCGATCGAGGTGGCGGTGAAGTCGGTGTCGGCAGCGGTCTTCCCGGCCGGCGCGGCGAACACGGTGTCGCTGCGCATCGAGTGGGTGGTGGCCAGCTGCTCGACGGTGAAGGTGAGGGAGCCGGCGAGCGCGCTCGAGCCGGCGGAGGCGGTGACGGTGGCGTTGGAGCTGGTCGCCTTGGCGGCCGTCCACGCGGCGTCGCCGGACAGCGCTGCGGCCGCGCTGCGCAGCGAGTCGAACCGGAGGTTGACCGCGCGGTAGCCGTTGGCGTCGCTGTTGGTGGAGACGAGCTTGTTCTTCAGGAGGGTCTGCGGGTTCGCCTCGACCTGCATCAGCTGGCTGATGAGGCTGGCGGTGTCCATGCCCGAGATCAGGCCGACGCTCGTGCTCATGCCTGCCATGCCGGGGCCTCCTGGGCTGAGGGGGGTGATCGAGCGGGAAGGGGGGAGGCCCGGAGGCCTCCCCCCTTCACCTGGTGGTGCTCAGGTGGTGCGGGTGGATCAGCGGAGCAGGCTCAGGACACCCTGCGGGACCTGGTTGGCCTGGGCCAGCATGGCGGTGCCGGCCTGGGTCAGGATCTGGCTCCGGGTGAAGTTGGTCATCTCCTGGGCCATGTCCGTGTCGCGGATCCGGCTCTCCGAGGCGGTCAGGTTCTCGACCGCCACGTTGAGGTTGTTGATCGTGTGCTCGAACCGGTTCTGGATGGCACCCAGATCGGCGCGGGTGTTGGACACGGTCTTGATGGCGGCGTCGATCTTCTTCAGAGCGTCGTCGGCACCGGTGGCCTGGGTGAAGGTCATCTGCTTCTTGGCGAGCTCGGTGGCGTCGGTGCCCACCGGGGTCTCACCCTTGAAGACCACACCGCTGGCCGAGGTGGCCCAGTCCACGCTCACCGAGGTGCCGAAGACGTTGCTCACGGCGTTCTCGACGGCGGTCTTGCGGGCGGCGACGTCCGCGTCGGCCTTGTAGACGATGGACGAGAGGTCCAGGGTCTTGCCGTTGTAGGTGAGCGAGCCGTCGAGCTTGGCGAAGTTCTCCGACTTGGTCAGGTCCAGCGAGGAGATCGTCGCCGAGGCGGCGGTGCCGTTGGCGCCCGCAGCCGAGCCGGCGACGGCCGTCGTCGGGGTGACGTTGACGTTGCCGACACCGGTCTTGGTGATGTCGACGCCGTCGACGGCGAGGCCCTTGGCACCCATGCCGGTGCCGACCTTGACGTTGATGGCCTCGCCGACGTTCGCGCCGACCTGGAACTTGCCGTCGTACTTGCCGTCCAGGAGCTTGGTGCCGTTGAAGGTCGTCGTGTCCTGGATCCGGGTCAGCTCGTTCTTGAGCTGGCTGATCTCGGACTGGATGTTCTTCTTGGCGTCGTCGTTGAGCCCACCACCGTTGCTGGCCTGGACGGTCAGGTCACGCATGCGCTGCAGGATCTTGTGCGTCTCGGTGAGCGCACCTTCAGCGGTCTGCACGACCGAGACGCCGTCCTGGGTGTTGCGGACGGCGACCTTGAGGCCACCGATCTGCGAGCGCAGGCCCTCGGAGATGGCCAGGCCCGCGGCGTCGTCCGCCGCACGGTTGATGCGGAAGCCGGAGGAGAGCTTCTCCAGCGACTTGCTCATCTGCCCGTCGGTGATCGACAGGTTGCGGTACGAGTTCATCGCCGCGATGTTGTTGTTGACGCTGAGACCCATGGTGTTCCTCCTTGGACGGGGTCCTGGTGTTCATCCCGCTGCATCCGTGCTGCGGGCCTTGCCCTCGTTCTTTCGGTTCCGGCTGCCCGGGACTTGAGGCGAACGGGACGGGATTTCTCCGTGGGGTCACCCGACCGGGCGGGTGCCGGTCCGGCCGGGGCACGCACGCGGGGTCAGGCGTACCGGCGCCGGCTCCTGGCGGCGACGTCGAGCGCCTGTCGCCAGGCGGCCACCCACCGCTCGGCGGTGTGCTCGGTCAGGTGGCCGGCGAGGACGGCGTCGCGGTTCTGCGCGGCCTGCTCGCGGCGCCGGTCCGGGTCGTTGATCGCGGCCGTGAGGGCCTTGGCCCAGTCCTTGGCGTTCCGGGCCCGCCAGCCGAGGCCCAGCCGCTCGTACTCCGCGCTGGGGGAGCGGGCGAACCAGACCCCCCGGGCCGAGTACTCCAGTGCCTTGAGCCAGCTCTTGGACGTGTTGAAGCGGTCGAGCCGCAGGGGCGCGATCCCGATGTCGAAGTGCTCGCCGACCGCCGTCGCGTACGCGTCGACGCCGTCGATCCAGGGCACCTCGCCGGGCTCCTCGGACAGGCCGAGGCGGGTGCGGGCGTTGCCCTTCTGGCCGAGCACGGTGAACCGGCTCCGCCCTGCGGTGCGGTCCAGCGCCTGCTGGAGCCCGGACCCGACCTCCTCGAGGTCGTAGGGGTGGTAGAAGACGCTGCCGGTCCAGCCGACGGTGACCACCTCGGGGTCCCGTGCGTAGGCCGGGGGCAGCTCGGCGATGCGGCGCGGCACCGCGTTCGGGATCACCGCACCCCGGCCGTGCGACGCGTACTCCTGGAGCAGCGCCGGCGTCGTCGTGGTCACCAGGTCCGCCTCGCGGGCGCACTCGGCAGCCCGGCGGGCCATGCCCTTGCGGACGAGGAGCTCGTGGCTCGGGGTGCCGAACGGGATGCTCGTGAGCAGGTCGTCCATCTCGACGACGACGGCGACACCGTCGGCCTGCAGGACGCGGATGGTCTGCAGCATCGCGACGGTCTTCGGCAACTGCAGGACGACGACGTCGGCACCGCGCGCATCGGCGGCGTAGACCTCGCCCTCACCACCGTCCGGGGACGGTCGGACCATCGTCTCGATGCCGCGGGTCGTCTCGATCTCCACGCCGAGGCCTGCCGCCTCGATGGCCGCGGCGGGCTCACGGACCCGGTAGTAGTCCTGGGCGTCCTGCCCAGCGTGCATGATCAGCACCTTCACGGGGCTGTCCTCTCTGTCGGTGGTCGCCCCGGGAGGGCGGGGAGCACGGCGGCTGCCAGGGTCAGGCGGGGCGCGCCGCTCCGTACCGGCTGGCGACCTGCGCGCCGCGCGGGTGGGGCAGCGGCGGGGGAGCGTTGCGGCCGGCGACCTGGTCGACGTAGGAACGCTGCTGGTTGCGCGCCCGCACCCCACCGCCGGCGGGCACCGGCGTGCCCTCCCAGACCTCGCTCATCGCCGCGTGCAGCAGGGTCAGTGCGCGGGCGCGCATCTGCGAGACGCGGGAGAGGGTCACGCCGAGGTCGGCGGCGATGTCGGTGAGCGACTCCCCGCCGAAGAAGTTGCGCTCCACCACCTCGTCCAGGCGGTCGGGCAGCGCGCGGATCGCCTCGTGCAGGTAGCGGCTGCGCTCGCCGCGCAGCACGGCGCGCTCCGGGGACTCGCCGGTGTCGGGCAGGTCCAGCGACGCGCCGTCCGGGCCGGTGTCGGCGTCGATGCTGACCATGACCGCCCGGTGCACGTCGACCTGCAGCGAGTCCAGCTCGCTGGTCGCCATGCCCAGGCTGCCGGCGAGCTCCTCGCGCGTCGGGGGACGCCCCAGCTGCATGGCCAGGGCGTCGGCCGCGGCGTCGGTCCGGCGCGCGGCGGCGCGGACCGAGCGGCTGGCCCAGTCACCCGAGCGCAGCTCGTCGAGGACGGCGCCCTGCAGCCGGGCCAGCGCGTACGTCGCGAAGGAGGCGCCCGCCGACGGGTCGAAGCGGCGCGCCACCTCGACCAGCGCCACCCTCGCGCAGGACAGGAGGTCCTCGCGGCTGACGTGGGCCGGCAGCGAGATCCGCGACGCGACCGCGTTGACGGCGAACGCGGCGAGCGGCAGGTGCTCGGTCACGAGGGCGTCGACGTCCCGGGTGGGCACGTCGCGAACCGGGAGGTCCCGTTCAGGGGCGGGGAGGGGCCGCGGGGCGGCGGGCCGCTCGATCGCCGGAGCGCGCGATGGTCTCACGCCCCTTCTCTCGGCAGCCCGGGGCGCGGACGGGACCTACTCCTCGGCACGAATCACGCCCGACTTGAGTGCCTCGGCTTGAGGGGTCCCCCGGAGGTGCCGATGGCTGTCCCTGAGAACCCGCTGGCAGCACCAGGACGACGGCCGGCCGGGGAGAGATCGGGAGGACGGTGAGGGCCGTGGACTACCAGCACCTGTCGACGTTGCTGTGGCGGGAGCAGGAACTGCTCGACCTGCTGCTGTTCAAGGCGGAGGAGAAGCAGTACCTCATCGTCACGGGCAAGACCCGCTGGCTGGCGCGCATCGCGCACGAGATCGAGGTGATCCTCGACCAGCTGCGCACCCTCGAGGTCGAGCGCGCCGCGACGACCGAGGTGCTCGCCGAGGGTCTGGGGGTGGGCGCCAATCCGTCACTGCGAAAGCTGGTCGAGGCCGCGCCGGCGCCGTGGAACGACCTGTACGCCAAGCACCACGAGGCGCTGCTGGTGCTCGTCACCGAGCTGCGCAGCCTCTCCGACGCCAACCGCGAGCTGATCGAGGGCGGCCTGGCCGCCATCGGCGATGCGCTGCTGTCGGTCAAGGCCCCCTCGGCCGGGACCTACGGGGCCACGGGTCGCAGCGACGAGCGCGCCCACCGCGCGGTGACCCTGGACGGTGCCCTGTGAGCACGTTCAGCGGGCTGAACACGGCGACGACGGCGCTGTGGGCCGCTCAGCGCGGCATGGACGTCACCGGCCAGAACATCGCCAACGTCAACACCGACGGCTACTCCCGCCAGCGGGTCTCGCTGCAGGCCGTGGGTGGCACCGCCGTCCCGGCGATCTGGTCGACGGCCAGCGAGGTCGGGTCGGGCGTGAGCTCCGACGAGATCGTCCGCATCCGGGACGCGTTCCTGGAGGGCCGCGCGCAGGTCGAGTCGGCGCGCACCGCCCGGCTCACCGTGGCCAGCGACGCGCTCGGTCAGGTCGAGACGGCCCTGCGCGAGCCCGGGAACAGCGGCATCCAGAGCATGCTGGCCGACGTCTGGAGCGGCTTCAGCGACCTGGCCAACAACCCGACCGAGCCGGCCGCGCGCAGCCAGGTCCTCGAGCGGCTGGACATCCTCGCGGCCGGCCTGCGCACCACCAGCGCCACGCTGGACCAGCAGTGGACGCAGACCCGCGACAACCTGCAGGCCCTGGTCACCGAGGTGAACAGCACCGCCCGGTCGATCGCCGACCTCAACCGCGAGATCCGGTCCGCCGGCCAGGCCGGGCTGCCGGTCAACGAGCTGTCGGACCGCCGGGACGCGCTGGTCATGGACCTGGCCAAGAAGGTCGGCGGCACCACCCAGCCGGGCAAGGACGGCATGCTCAACGTCCTCGTCGGCGGGACCACGGTGGTCTCCGGCGGGGACTCCTTCTCGCTGGCCCTGGCGGGGGTGGACTCGCTCGACGCCGTCGGCGCCGGCAACGACCCGCGGGTCGTGACCGTCCCCGGCGGCACGGCCCTCGACCTCGGCGGCACCGGCGGCGGGCAGGCGGAGGCCCTGACCGGGATCCTGCCGAAGTACCGCGCCGCCCTCGACGGCGTGGCCAAGCAGCTCGTGACCAGCCTCAACGGCGTCCAGACCACCGGCTTCGACGCCGCCGGCAACCCGGGGCAGCCCCTGCTCGGCGACGGCCCCGGCCCCGCTGCGGTCGACCTGTCGAAGGTGACCGCCGCGTCCATCACCCTCCGGATCACCGAGCCGGAGCAGCTGGCCGCGGCCACCAAGTCGCCCGCGGACCTGAACGGGGCGGTGTCCGGGGACGGCGGCAACGCCGACGCCTTCTTCCGGCTGAGCCTGGACCCGGCAGGCGTGGACACCACCTACCGGGCGCTCGTCGTCGCGCTCGGCGTGGAGTCCGCCGTCGCCGAGCGCGACCTCACGGTGCAGTCGGTGATCTCCACGCAGGTGGACGCGTCCCGCGAGTCGGTGTCGGGGGTCAACCTCGACGAGGAGATGACGAACATGCTCTCGTTCCAGCACGCCTACAGCGCTGCCGCCCGCATGGTGACGGCGATCGACGAGGCCCTGGACAAGCTCATCAACGGCACCGGCATCGTGGGGCGGTGACCTGATGCGCATCACCCACCGGGCCGTCACGCAGACCGCGCTGCTCGGCCTCAACAGCAACCAGTCGGCGCTGAGCAAGCTCCAGCAGCAGCTGACCTCCGGCAAGCAGATCAGCGCCCCGTCGGACTCCCCGACCGGGACGAACAAGGCGATGCAGGTCCGCCAGGACCAGAGCGCGACGCTGCAGCACGCGCGCAACATCTCCGACGGGCAGAGCCGGCTCGACGCCACGGACACGGCGCTGACCACGATGATCAGCCAGGTCCGCCGGGTGCGGGACCTGACCGTGCAGGGGATGAACACCGGTTCCACGTCCGGGAGCTCCGCCGAGGCGATCAAGGTCGAGGTCGAGGCCCTCCGGCAGAGCCTGCTGGGGGTGGCCAACCAGACCCTCAACGGGCGGCCGCTCTTCGGCGGGGTCACCACGGGCGGCACCGCCTACGACACCGTGACCGGCGCCTACGTCGGCGTCGGCGGTGCCGACGGGGTCGACGTCGTGCCCACCATGCGGCGGGTGTCGAACACGCAGGAGGTGCGGATCGACATCACCGGCCCGGAGGCGTTCGGTGACCCGGCCGACGGGGACGACCTGTTCGCCGTCATCGCGCGGATCGCCGACAACGTGCTGACGGACCCCGACGCGCTGTCGAGCGACCTCGCCGACCTCGACACCGCCTACGACCGGCTGCTGAGCGCCACGTCGGCGGTCGGTGCGCGGTCGGCACGGCTGGACGCCGCCGCGCAGGTCAACACCGACCTGCAGCTCACCCTGAAGTCGCAGCTGACCGACGTCGAGGACATCGACCTGACCAGGACGATCATGGAGGTCAGCCAGCAGCAGGTGGCCTACCAGGCCGCCCTGCAGGCCACCGCCAAGGTCATCCAGCCCACCCTCGTGGACTTCCTGCGATGACGCTGTCGGCCGTCGCGACGCTGCCGCTGCTGTCGCTCACCGAGGCCCTGCCCGGGTTCCCGGGTCACCGGGACTACGTGCTCGTCACGGCCGACGGCGACGGCCGGCTGTTCTGGCTCCAGTCGATGGCGCCGGAGGGGCCGCGGTTCCTCGCCGTCGACCCGGCCCGGTACTTCCCGGAGTACGCGCCGGTGCTGCCGCGGACGGTCTGCGCCGACCTGGAGCTCGAGGACCCGGCCGAGGCGCGGGTGTACTGCCTGCTCACCGTGCCCCCGGAGGGGCCGGCCGCCGCGACGGCGAACCTGCGCGCGCCGATCGTGGTCAACCCGACGAACTGGCGGGCCACGCAGGTCGTGCTGCTCGACAGCGCCCATCCCATCCGGCGTCCGCTGCGCCGATAACTGGACTGGCGGCCCCGTCGGCCGCCCGCACCAGCCGTTCCCACCCACACGCCACGGACGGCCACCACACACCCATGGAGGGGTACACGTGCTCACACTCACCCGCAGCGTCGGCGAGACGATCCGCATCGGCGACGACATCGAGGTCCATGTCGTCGAGGTCCGGGGCGGCACCGTCCGACTGGGGTTCAAGGCCCCCCGGGAGGTGACCATCCACCGCGAGGAGGTGTACCGGCAGATCGCCGAGGCCAACCTCCTGGCGGCGCAGGTCACCGCCGACACGCTGGGCGCACTGGCCGCCTTCGCCCCCGCGGCGGCCCCGGCCCAGGATTCGGCGGCCCCCGCCGGTCAGGCCGCAGGTCACGAGCCGGTCACGGAGGACGCCGCGGGCTGAGCAGAACTGACCGGGATCCGCCCCCTCCTGCTTGGCGGATCCTGCCGACGACCTCATCGGCGCCCTCTGGCCAGGGCGCGACACGGGCAAGACCTGCCGAAGACATGGCCTGACAATCGCGTTCGGCACAGCGAGTGTTGTGCCCTTGCCGCGCACCCGATGCGCGAGAGTTGCCCCAAGCACGTCACAGGGGGCAATCAGCATGCAACAGAGCGCAGTCAACGGGTCCGGCGCGGACGTCCCGACGACGGACGGCTTCGGCCTCGACGCCGACACCGTGGTCGTCCACGTCCAGCTGCGGCCGCGCCGTGGCTCGACGCGGCGGTGCCTGGCCGCACTGGCCGAGCTGGCCGGCGAGCACCCCTCGGTGTCGTTCTCCCTCACCGGGCTGAGCAAGGACGACCGCGTCGTCCGCGTCACCGTCGGCGTGGAGCTCGGCCCGCGCGCCGCGGTCGCCCGGTTCTCGCCGCAGGCCCAGGCCGCCTACGCCTTCGTCAGCGAGGTCTTCACGACGCTGTACGACCACATGCCGGTCTACACCGTGGAGCCGAGCGAGACCGAGCGCGCCGCGGCCGCCGACCTCATGGCCCGGCTCGACGGGTCCACCGGCGGCGAGGCCGTCGTCCCCGCGCCCCGGCAGCCCGCCGCGGCCGAGCGCATCCCGGCGTAGAGAAGGACGCCGTCCTGAGGCTCGCAGGCCCGCGGTGAGCCTCTGGACGGTGCTGTCGCCTGTCTTCCCCACAGTCGCCCAGGAGTCCCGGTGAACCACCGCACCACCATCGACGTCCCCACCGACCCGACCGCCGCGCGCCTCCGCGCACCGCTGGTGTTCGGCGGCATCCCGGAGGCCGAGGGCTGGGCCCTCGCCCCGATCACCCCCCGCGACCGGGTGCACTTCCGGGTCGACCGCGAGGTGCCGATCGCCGAGTTCCGCCGGGAGCTCCCCGAGGGCGTGACGGTCAGCTACGACGAGGGCGAGGGCCTGTACCGGGTGGACGGCGCCTGCGGCACCGCGCAGGTGCTCGCCGACTGGGTGCGCGCCTGGTGCGCCGGCCGCGGCTGCACCACGGTGGGGCTGCGCGCGGAGACCGACGTCCGCCGGCGCGCCCCGCGGGACCTGCCGCCGGCCTACCTCGACGAGCTGTGCCGGCACTACCTGCCGGTCAGCCTCAAGCGGCTGCAGCGCAACATGAGCACGATCCGGCTGCACCTGCCCGACCCCGACGACCTCACCCAGCAGGTGAGCGAGTGGATCCTCAAGGCCGTCGGCCAGTACGACGAGACCAAGGGCGTGCCCTTCGGCGCGTTCCTGGCCACGCAGCTGTCCAAGTGGGTGCACGACCTGGGGCGCAACGCGCACGGCCGGACCGCGGCGGACACGGAGAACAAGCAGCAGAAGGCGATCGCGGCCTTCCTCGCCGAGAACCAGCGCAAGCCCAGCGAGAAGGAGCTGGCCGCGTACATGGGGCAGAGCGTGGCGACCCTGCGGCGCAACTCCCAGACCGTGGCGACGCTCAACGGGCTGCGCAACCTGCAGACCCTCGACGGCGGTCCCGACGCCGCGGAGATCATGCTGCCGGACGCGCACGAGGCGCCCGACGAGATCATGGGTGAGGCCGAGCAGACGATGCTGTCGCACGCGCTGACCGCCGCCTGCGCGCCGGACCCGACCGCGCGGCCCGATCAGCGCGCCGGCCAGCCGAACGTGCTGGGCTGGGCGACCTGGTACCTCACCACGTGGGGCGGCCGGACGAAGACGCAGCTGTCGGCCGACCTGGGGACCTCGGTGCGCAACATGAACGTGCACGCCGACCGGGTGGAGAAGGCGCTCAAGCACCGGCTGGCCGAGCTCGCGGACTGACTCGTTCCGTTGGGCCGAAATGGCCGGCACACGGGTCGATTGCGGTGCGCGCCTGCCGATAAGTCCTCCGTGAGCAGCTGCACGGGGAACCGCCGAGCGAGCGGGACCGTGCCGGCCCGGGACGGCGCCCGGTGAGCGCCCTCGCCGCCGGGGAGCCGGTGCCCGACGTCCTCGTGCCGCACTGGCTGACCGGCGCCGACCGGGAGCTGCTGGCCGAGGTGGTCCGGACCGCGATCGACGACGCCTCCGTGCACCCGGTCGCCGCGGTCCACCTGGCCGACGTGCTCACCGAGCTGCACGTCGCCGCGGCGCGCGACGCGGTCTGGCCGGACACCGCCGCCCGCGTGCGCCGGGTGACCGGCTGGGCGGCCGACGTGCTGCCCGTCCGCCTGTCGGCGCGCGAACTGGCCAGCGTGCTGGGACTCCCCGGGCTGCCGGCGCCGCTGGCGCGCGCGCTCGGCCGGGGACGCGCGTGACCCCGGGCTCCTTCGGCGGGTCCGGCCTGCTCGCCCGGCTGCGGCCCGCGCCGGTGACCGTCGCCGACCTGCGCCGCGCCGCCGACGAGGTGGTCCCGGCACTGGCCACGGCGCACCTGCGCCTGGCCGTCGTCGACGACCGCGTCGACGGGCCGCTGCTCGTGGTCGAGGAGGCCGAACGGCGGCTGCGCGTGCCGCTGCGGGACCTCGCCGAGGACCTGACCGACGCCCGCGTGGGCGGCGGGCCCGAGGCGGTCGCCGCCGCCCTCGTCGCCTGGCTGGACACCCGCCCGGTGCCCGACACCGTCGCGGCGGAGGCCGGCGTGGCCGTCCTGGACTGGACCGACCGCAGGCAGACCGCCGTCGGCTGGCGGGTCGCCGTCCGTCGCGGTCGCTCGGCGCTGCCCTGGACCCCGTCGCCCGGCGCCGACCGGCGCACCGTCGAGCGCGTCCGTCGCGCCGCGGCCGGCCGTGCCGCCGCGGTCGAGGGCGTGCTGCGCGTCGAGGGGCCCGTGGCGCTGTGGTCACACCCCGAGGTGCCGCTGTTCGCCTCCGCACTCCTGGCCGCGCCGGAGTCCCTGCTGCACCGCATCGCGGCGGCGGGCCTCGAGGCGGACGACGTCCACGTCGTCGTCACGCCGGGTTCCCCCGTCGCCTGTGCCGGGGCCGCCGTCGCCGCCCGGCTGGCCGGCGAGACCGGCGAGGCGTGCGTGCGCCTGCCCTGGCGCCAGCTCGCCACCCTTCGCTGGCTCTGAAGGACCCCGCTGCCCCCCACCCCTCGCAAGCTCGCGGCGGGGCCCTGCAGCGGGGCCGACCGACCGCTCCTGAGCTCGCGGCGGGGCCCTGCAGCGGGGGCGTTCAGGCCAGGTGGCCGAACTCCCAGTGCCAGGGCTCGGGCTTCTCGCCGCCCGGCCGGGCCCAGTCGGGCTGGATGAACCCGAACCGCTCGGCGTGGGCGGCCATCCAGGCCGACTGGGGGGTCCCGGCGACGTTGATGCCGCCGCACAGGTCGACGGCCAGGCCCCACCCGTGGTTGGACGTGCCGGGCACCGCCGCCAGCTCCGGCTTGACCCGGAACGCGGTCTCCTGGACGGCCAGGGAACGGTAGCTGTCGGTGATGCACAGCGGGCGGTCGAAGGCGGCCGCGAAGGCGTCGGCCAGCGCCGCGTAGCCGGCGGCGGCGTCGCAGCGCAGCGCGTGGCCCCGGGCGATCGAGCACAGCGCACCCGACGGGATCAGCCCGTTGGACCACCCGCCCCACGCCGGGCTGGCACCACCCGCCGGCGCCGGGGGAGCGCCGCACGCGCCCCGGCCGGCGGTCCCGGTGGGCAGGAGGCCGTTCGGCTGTGCGGGCGCCGGCAGGGTGACCCGCACCGCCCCGGTCACGTCGGACATGGTCCGGACGCCGACCTGGTACCCGGCCGCGGAGGCCGCGACGACCTGGCCCGCGCCGAGGTAGATGCCGACGTCGGTGCCGCCGTCGGCGAAGACGAGGTCGCCCACCTGGAGCTCCGTGAGGGGCACCGCCGCGCCGGCCGCCCACTGGTCGGCCGGCCAGGACGGCAGCGCGTACCCGGCGAGCAGCCAGGCGCCGGACGCCAGCCCGCCGCAGTCGTAGGCGTCGGGACCGGCGACGCCGGGCACGTAGGGCTCGCCCACCTGGGCCAGGGCGCTGCTCACCGCTGCGATGGTCTCGGCCGGCAGCACGGTCACCGGCTGGTTGCCCACGACCGCCCACGCGACCCCCGGGACCGGCCGGCCGGAGCCGTCCAGGGCGGGGGAGAGGCCCGCCGGGAGGGCCGCCGGGTCGGCCAGGTCGGCTGCCGAGGGCGGCTCGATCCCGGCGCCGGACAGCTGTGCGAGGTAGTCCTGCCACCGGCGCAGGGCCCGCTGGTTGGTCTCCTGCTGGGCGCCGGTCGCCGGGCCGGTGCCCAGGCCGGCGAGCGCCGCGACGACGTCCGTGCCCAGCCCGGCCACGGTGCTCCGGAGCCCGTCGAGGACGGCGGTGGCCTGCCCCGAGACGGCGGCGACGGCGGCCTCGGCGGTGGTCACCCGGTCCACGGCCACGGCGACGTCGGCCGCAGCGCGGTCGGCCCGGGCCACGGTGGTCGCCAGGTCGCGCTGGTCGAGGTCGGCGACGCCCTGCGCGTACAGGACGTCGGAGGTCGCCGCGGGGCGGTCCGCGCTGAGGCCGAGCAGCGGCGCACGCTGCTCGGCCGAGGCCCGGTAGAGGGTGGCGGCGCGCGCACCGACGGCGGCCTGCGCGGTCGCCAGGTGCTCCCGCGCGGTGTCCTCGGCCTCCCGGGCGCGGTCCAGCTCGGCCCGCCGGTCGGCCAGGGTCTGCTGGAGGCTCCGGTAGCGGTCGGCACTGTCGAGCATGGACCCCTGGGCGGCCAGGGCGAGGCCCGCGGTGTCGGCGGGCTCCGCCGCGGTGCCGGCCGGCTGGGTGCCGGGCGCGAGGAGCCCGGCCAGCACGGGGAGCACGAGCCCCAGGGCGGCCAGGGCGACGCGGGTCGACCAGCGGCGCCGGTCCACCGGGGTCCGGCGGCGACGCGGGCGCGTGCCGGCGGCCTTCCGACGGGCCGCAGAGCCGGCGGCGGGACGGCGAGCCGCGGACGGACCGGGACGACGGGCCGCCGTCGCGCCGGGACGGAGGGCCGGGTGGGTGCCCGGAGCGGGTGTCCCGGAGGCGGTGCCGGCGGTGCGGGCGGCGAGCGCCGCACGCAGGGCCGCGGCCTCCTGGGCGGTGAGCGGCGGCCGGGCCGTGATCCCGGCCCGGGGAACCGGTCGCCGGGCGGCACCGCGGGACGGCGAGCCGGCCTTCGCGGGCGCCGCGGCGGTGCCGGTCTGGCGGAGGGCGGCCTGGCGGAGCGCGGTCTGGCGCAGCGCGGCCTCGCGGACGGCCGCCTGACGGGCCGTGCTCTCCCGGGCCGTGCTCTCCCGGGCCGTGGTCGCGCGGGCCGTGCCCGGGCGGGACGCCTTCGTGCGTGGTGCAGGCACTGTGGGTCCCCCGGGCGGTCTCGTCGTACGCGGCCGCTCCGCGGCGTGCGGAGCTCTCGGCCGTCGTATCGACGGAGCGGGGGTGGCGCCGGAGAGGGCCGGGGGACGGCCTCACCCCTCCGGGGGAGGGTGGATCAGTGGTGACACCCGTTCGGCGTACGCGTCAGTCGGTGCCGGGGGTCGGGTCCTGCGGCGGCCACCAGGCGCCGTGGTGGTGTTCGAGGGGGATGCGCAGCTGTCCGCCGTCCTCGGTGGAGACGACGAGCTCGACGGAGGCGACCCGCCGGTCGGCGCCGTCGAGGCGGACCACGCCGCCGGTGGCGAGCGGCACCGGCGGGAGGACCAGGTCGTCGTCGGACGAGGCCATGGGACTCCTTCCCGGGGGCAGCGGCGAGGCGTCGTTCATGCTGGCAGAGCGGGTGCGCAGACGCCGAGGTCCCGCCGTCCGGGCGGACGACGGGACCTCGGCGGAAGGACCCTCCTGCCCCCCACCGCTCGCAAGCTCGCGGCGGGACCCTGCAGCAGGGCCGGTTCAGCGGTCGGCGATCTCCACGAACGACCGCTCCTTCTCCCCGGTGTAGACCTGCCGGGGCCGGCCGATCTTGGTCGCCGGGTCGGCGATCATCTCGCGCCACTGGGCGATCCAGCCGGGCAGCCGGCCCAGCGCGAACAGGACGGTGAACATCCGGGTCGGGAAGCCCATCGCCCGGTAGATCAGCCCGGTGTAGAAGTCGACGTTCGGGTAGAGCTTGCGCTGGATGAAGTAGTCGTCGCTGAGCGCGATCTCCTCCAGCCGCTGCGCCAGGTCGAGCAACTCGTTGTTGCCGCCCATCTTGGCCAGCACGTTGTCGGCGGTCTTCTTCACGATCGCCGCGCGCGGGTCGTAGTTCTTGTAGACCCGGTGTCCGAAGCCCATCAGCTTGACGCCGGGCTCCTTCTTCTTGACCCGCTCGACGAACCGGTCGACGTCCCCGCCGTCGCGCTGGATGGCCTCGAGCATCTCCAGCACCGACTGGTTGGCGCCGCCGTGCAGCGGCCCGAAGAGGGCGTTGATGCCGGCCGAGACCGACGCGAACAGGTTGGCCTGCGAGGAGCCCACCAGCCGCACGGTCGAGGTCGAGCAGTTCTGCTCGTGGTCGGCGTGCAGGACGAACAGCATGTCCAGCGCCTTGGCCATGTCCGGGTCGACCTCGTAGGGCTCCGCGGGGAAGCCGAAGGTCATCCGGAGGAAGTTCTCCACCAGGCCCAGGGAGTTGTCCGGGTAGAGGAACGGCTGGCCGACCGACTTCTTGTAGGCGTACGCGGCGATCGTGGGCAGCTTGGCCAGCAGCCGCAGCGTGGAGATCTCGACCTGCTCGTCGTCGAACGGGTCCAGCGAGTCCTGGTAGAAGGTCGACAGGGCGCTGACCGCCGAGGAGAGCACCGGCATCGGGTGCGCGTCGCGGGGGAAGCCCTTGAAGAACTGCTTGAGGTCCTCGTGCAGCAGGGTGTGCCGCCGCATCCGGGAGTCGAAGTCGGCCAGCTGCTCGGCCGTGGGCAGCTCCCCGTAGATCAGCAGGTAGCTGACCTCGATGAAGCTGGCCTTCTCGGCGAGCTGGTCGATGGGGTACCCGCGGTACCGCAGGACACCGGCGTCGCCGTCGATGTAGGTGATGGCCGACGTGCAGGACGCGGTGTTGACGAAGCCGATGTCGAGGGCGACCGTTCCGGTCGTCGACAACAGCTTGCCTGTGTCGATTCCGTCGGCCCCTTCCGTGGCCGGGACCACGCGCAGGGGCAGTTCTCCACCGGGATAGCGCAGGGATACGTCGGCGGTGCCGGCGGGTGCGCTCGCTGTCTCGCTCATCAACCCCGGACGCTACTGCCTTCTCGTTCCTGGCGGCACGGCGGCCACCGAATTCTGGGCCGGTGCCGGCGTCAGGTGGCCGGAGCGACGGCGGCCACGCGGAGCGCCTCCTCGGCCGCGGTGTCCCACAGGGGCGACGACACCACGGCCTCGACCCTGTCCAGGGCGTCGAGCGTCAGCGGGAGCTCTCCCGTCGCACACAGGCCGGGGAAGGAGGGCGCACGGGCGTCCAGGCTGACGCTGCCGCAGTCCTCGGTGGTGTTGCCGTTCAGTGAGAGCAGCTGCGTCACGTGCGCCACGCTCCGCGAGCCGGACGCGTCGTCCCCCGCCGTGAAGGGCAGGCTGACCGCGAGGCGCGGATGCCGCGCGGCGAGCGCGAGCAGCCGCCTGGTCCAGTCGGGTCGGTCCTCCCAACCAGGGCTGACACGGACAGAGAAGGTGGACCCGCTGTCCTGGTTGCTCGCCACGAACAGGTCGCAGACCAGACGGTCGTCCAGTTGCGGTCCGAGCGTCGTCCCCATCTCGACCAGTTCCGGCGCCGGACCCGCCTGCGCGACGAACCCGAGCAGCATCGCCCCGTAGTCCAGGTCGACGATCGGTTCCGGGTACTCGTCGAGGTCCGCCGCGACCGCAGCGCGCGCCCGCCGGTACAGCTCCTCCAGCGCGGACGCCCAGCCGGTCCCGGCGTGCGCCGCCAGCACCGCCTCCCGCGCCGCCGCGCCACGCTGCGAGCGCAGCGCCGGGTCTCGGATCAGCTTACGGAGCCGGCTCAGGTAGTCGTCCTCGGTGGCGACGGCATGGGAGATCTCGGCCAGACCGGGGGAGTCGGCGTGGAACATCTGCGCGAGACCGTGCCGTTCGGTGAGATCCCGCAGGCTCAGGACCGGCAGCCCCGCCACGGCGGCCTCGAGCACTGACGTCCCGGCCGGCACGGGGTAGGACTCGAGGTAGATGTCGGCGGCGGCGTACAGGGAGTAGGGGTCCGCGACGGGTCCGAGGAGGGCCAGCCGCCCGGGGAAGCGGCGTACCAGGGGCACCCAGGGCCCTGTCGGCGCGACTCCCGCCAGGACCACCTTGAGCCGGGGGTGAGCGGCCAGGACCTGGGCGAGCAGCCCGTCGAAGCCCTGGCCCCAGACCGGTGTCATCTTGGCCGCGGAAGAGACCGAGAGCGCGACCACGTCGTCGGGCCGCGCGCCCAGGCGGCGGCGGACCTCAGCGGCCGGGATGGCCGGGGACACCTCGTCCACCGGGAGGGGCAGCAACGCGAGGCGGTCGGCGCGGATGCCGCGCAACGCGCGGGACCACTCCTGACCCCGGGCGAGGAAGTCGCTGACGACGTCGGTGCAGCCCAGTCCCAGCCAGAAGCCGAAGTCGGCGTGGTTCTCGTAGACCACTGGCGGCCGCGTTCCGGGCAGGTTCGCCGCCGCCAACGCCACGGCGTCGTACGGGTGCACGTGGTAGACGACGACGTCGGCGTCGGCCATCAACGCCCGCAGCTCGGCGGTCCGAGCGGCGAGCTGGGGGAACTCACTGCGCAGGTCGTGGATCCGGCCGCCGGCCGCGGTCACAGCCGACTGCAGCCCTTCCGGCAGCGGAGTCTGCTGGTTGGTAAGGGCGACGTCGCTGCGTCGGGGGTCGCGGGCGATCCACCGCCATGCGAGCCGCGTGTGCCCACCGAGCTCGTAGGCCTCCGACAGCACGTGCAGCACCCGGCCGGTCGTCCGGCTCCCGTCGACCTGCGTCCGGCCTGCTCCGCCGCCCACCGACCGGACGACGAGTTGCTCCAGCTCCGGGTCGTTGAGCATCCCGATGGGTGCCCGCCAGGCGAAGTTGGCGGCCAGGGTGGCGCTCCGCAGGACCCCCTCCAGATCAGCGTCCTCCGCTCGGTGACGGACGACCCGGACGGCCTGGAGGTACCGCTCGCGGTTCTCGCGCAGGCGGGCGAGGGCCCCGGATGGAGCTCGGTGCATCGTGGTCTGCCTCCTGTCGGCACGGCGGCATCGGCGGACGCCCTGCCGCCTTCTCCTGCTGATATCGGCAGGGGACCCGTCAGGTGGAACGGGTCCGTCCCGGCGCCAGTCAGGGGCGGAACGACCTGACGGCGTCGATCACGTGGTCCTGGTCCGCCTCGGACAGGTGCGGCCCCATCGGCAGGCTGAGCACCTCGCGGGCCAGCGTGTCCGCGGCCGGCAGGGAGGACCGGGCGAGCGGGGTCCCGGCGAAGGCCGGCTGCCGGTGCGGGGGAACGGGGTAGTGGACCCCGCTCTCGACGCCCGCCTCGGCGAGATGGGCACGCAGCGCGTCGCGCTCCGGTGTCCGGACGACGTACAGGTGCCAGACCGGGGTGGCCCACGGCGCGGTCGACGGCAGGACCAGCTCCGTTCCGGACAGGCCGTCGTCGTACCGCCGCGCCACGTGCGCCCGCCGGGCGTTGAACTCCTCCAGCCGGGACAGCTTCACCGACAGGAACGCGGCCTGGAGCTCGTCGAGCCGGCTGTTCCAGCCGACCTCGTCGTTGACGTACTTCTCCGTCGAGCCGTAGTTGCGCAGGGACCGCAGGCGGTGGGCGACGCCGGGGTCCGACGTCGTGACCGCACCGCCGTCGCCAACCGCGCCGAGGTTCTTGCCGGGGTAGAAGCTCCACGCCGTGGCGGAGGTCAGCGCCCCGACCCGGCGCCCCCGGTGGCGGGCGCCGTGCGCCTGGGCGGCGTCGTCCAGGACCGCCAGCCCGTGCCGTTCGGCCACCACCAGCAGTGGGTCGAGGTCCACGGGGTGGCCGTAGAGGTGCACGGGGAGGAGGGCCCGCGTGCGGGGGCCGATCGCCGCCTCGACCGCGTCGGCCTCCCACGCGCCGGTGACGGGGTCGACGTCCACCGGCACGGGCGCCGCCCCGGCGTGGACGACGGCCAGCCACGTGGCGACGAACGTGTGCGACGGGACCAGGACCTCGTCCCCCGGACCGACGCCGAGGGCGCGCAGCCCGAGGGTGAGCGCGTCCAGGCCGCTGCCCACGCCGACGGCGTGCGCGGCGCCCACGTACCCGGCCCACCGCTGTTCGAAGGCGTCCAGCTCGGGGCCGAGGAGCACGCGCTCGCTGCGCAGCACGCGCAGCGCCGCGTCGTCCAGCTCGGCCTGCAGCTCGTCGTGGAGGGCGCGCAGGTCCAGGAACGGCACCGTCCGGCGGGTGAGCGCCCCGGTCACCGCCCGCCCCCGTCGGCCAGTCGACGGGCGGCGAGGAACTCGTCGTAGTCGCGGTAGTAGTCGTCCTCGCTGTACCGCTGGGACGCCAGGACGAGGCAGACGCTGCCGCTGGAGAAGTTGCCCAGCTCGCGCCAGGTCAGGCGGGGGAGGTAGAGGCCGTAGTAGGAGCGGTTCAGGTGGAAGCGCGCGGTCTCGGTGCCGTCGTCGACGACGACGTCGAAGCTGCCGGCCGCGGCGATGATCAGCTGCTCGAGTTCCCGGTGGGCGTGCCCGCCGCGCGACTCCCCGCCCGGGACGTCGTACAGGTAGTAGACGCGGGCGATGTCGAAGGGCACCTGGGAGCCGCCCTCGAGGAAGGTCAGGTTGCCCCGGGGGTCGGTCACCCGCGGCAGGTCGACGATCCGGCAACCGGCCCCGTTGCCCTCCCGCGGCGGGTTCCAGTCGGTCGCCCGGCGACCCGGGAGGCGCGTGCGCCGGTCGTGGCGGGTGTCGAACAGGGACGTCACAGCTTCTCCATCGGCAGGGGGCAGGATTACCGGCACGGACGACGGGGGACGGGAGCCGGCCGGTGAGGGAGCTACGGGTGGGGGACGAGGACGCCGGGGCGACGGGTCCCGCACCGCTGGCCGGGCTGTCGTTCCACCACGTCGGGCTGGCCTGCCGCGACCTCGCAGCGGAGGCGGCCGCGCACGCCGAGCTCGGCTACGCGCCGGAGGGACCGGTCTTCGTCGACCGGCACCAGCGGATCCGGGGCTCCTTCCAGGTCCTCGGCGCGTTCCGGGTCGAGCTCCTGGAGCCGCTCGACGACCGGTCGCCGGTCATCGCCTGGCTGGACCGCGGTGTGCGGATGTACCACGTCTGCTACGAGACCGACGACCTGGACGGCGCGCTGGCCCGGCTGCGCAGCGCCGGTCACCGCGTGGTGTCCGCGCCCGCGCCCGCCGTCGCCTTCGACGGCCGCCCGGTGGCCTTCGCCATGCTCCGCAGCCGGGGCCTGGTCGAGCTGCTGCAGCGCTGACCACCGGGCGCGGCACGGCGCACGGTCAGACCTCGTGCAGGCGGGGCGCCGTCCGGCGGAGCAGGCCGGCGGCCCGCTCGGCCATGGTCATCAGGCGCGGGCCGGCGGTCGCCCACCGCTGCGCGGTCATGCGGGCCTCGACCGCGTCGTGCACCTCGTCGGAGATCCGGGCGTAGCCGGGGATGGTGCGCACGACCTCGGCTCCGTAGCGGGCGTGGAACGCGACGACCGGACGGTTCTCCACCAGCGTGCGGGTGACCAGAGTGTCCAGGGCCAGCAGCGTGAAGCCCGCCTCGTGGACCAGCCAGGCGCTCTCCGGTGCCGCCAGGGAGCCGGTGCGCAGCACCCAGCGACCCCACTCGGCCGTCGGGCCGTCGATGTCGTAGATGCCGACGAAGCCCTCGACGTCGCCGTCGTGCCGCTCGACGGCCCAGTAGAGGTCGCCGTCGCGCGCGAAGTAGTCGGTCAGCCACCGCTCCTGCGCCTCGACCGAGGGCGCCGTGGTGTGGATGAAGCGGGACCGGCTCGGGTCGCTGCGCAGCCGCAGGATCTCGGCGGCGTCGGAGAGCTCGACCGGTCTCAGCCGGAACGCCGGCCCCTCCAGCCGGAGGTCATGCCGCAAGGTGCCGCTCCGCCGCCGTCACGATCGCGGCCGAGCCGTCCAGCGCTGCCATCTCCTCCTCGGAGAAGGTGATCCCGAGGCTCTCCTCGACGGCGTAGATGATCTCGATGTGGCTCAGCGAGTCCCACTCCGGGACCTCGGTCCGCACGAGCGGCGCCTCGGGCGGGCTCGGCAGCTTCAGGACCAGCGAGAGCACGTGGTTGACGCGTGCCTCGACGTCGTGGCGGGTCATTCCTGTCCTTCCCAGGTCACAGCGACGGGGGAGCCGCTGACGAGAGCGCGGCACGCGGCCGGGTCCCACGGGAGGGAGACCTCGCCGGGCGCGTCCACGGGTGTGCTGCTGTGCTCCTCGAGCCAGGCGCGCGCGGGTTCGTTGCGGGGACCGGGCGTGTAGACCACCGCCGCGGACCCGGTGCCGGTCGCCTCCATCAGCCGGCCGAGGGCGGCGGCCAGCAGGACGTCCTCGACGTCCCGCCCGAGCGCCCGGCAGCTGATGCAGAGCTCCTCGACGAGGAGGCGGTCACCCGCGCCGCGGCGTCCGGCGACGACGGCGACGACGCCGCTGTCGGAGAGCCGGTCACCCAGCGCGGCCGTGACGACGTGGACGTCGCCGCCGGCCAGCCAGGAGCCGAACTCCGCGGGGGCCGTCCGACGCAGCGCGGTGTTGAACTGGTTGGTCTTCGCCGCCAGCGCGGCCATCCGGGCGACCTGACCGGGGTCGTCCAGGGCGAGCCGGAGGCGCACCCGCAGGGACCGCAGGTAGGCGTCCCTGTCGCCACCGGACGGCCGCACGCGTTCGGTCGCGGCGGCCAGGTCGGCGGCCCGCAACGCGTCCTCGTCGGTCCGGGGGTGGCCGTGCAGCCCGGGGAAGAGGGCCAGCGCCGTGGCCGTCGCCCCGGGGTCGGCGGCGTGCAGCAGTCCGCCGACGGGCACGCCCGCGGCGACCTCGGCCAGCTCCCCGACGTTGTCGTCGACGAAGACCGCCGCCTCGGGGGAGATCCGCAGGGCGCCCGCCGCGGCGGCGACCCCGCCGCTCTTGGGGCCCCACCCGATGGCCCGCGCGGAGAAGTCCTGGAGCCGGAGCGGGAAGTCGGTGCGGGTGGCGAACAGGGCCTCGACGTCGGCCGGTTCGTTCCGCGAGACCAGCGCCAGCAGCACGCCGTCGTCGGCGAGGTCGCGCAGCCGCTGCTGCAGGGCCCGGTGTCCGTCGGTGAGGACCACGCCGGCCGGCCCGTCCTCGCCCAGCACGCCCTGGTACAGGGTCATGTCCAGGTCCACGGCCAGGGCCTTGAGGCGCGGCGCGACCAGCGCGGGCAGCCAGCGCAGGCCCATCCGCTGCGCGGCGAGGACGGCGGCGCCGGCGCTCATCCGGGTGCCGGCGACGTCCCTGCCCCGGAGGTCGACGAAGCCCGGACCGACGCGCTCGGCGATCGCGGAGAGGTCGGCGACGGCCAGCCCCGGGACGTCCTGGCGCCACCGCTCCAGCTGCCGGTTGAACGCCGCGGCGGCGGTGCTGGTCCCGGGCCAGTCCGCGACCAGCACCGGCGCGACCGTCCGCGCCCGCAGGGCGGCCAGCCGCTCCCGCAGCCAGTCCGCGAGCTTGGCCGGATCGGTGCCCGCGTAGCGCTCGAAGTCGAGCCAGACCACCTCGACGTCCGCGCGCGCGTCCCCGGAGCCCACGGTGCTGAGCGAGTCGTCGTAGTCGCTGTACTCGACGGTGGCGGACAGGCCCGCGTAGGCCAGGAACGGCGGGAGCAGCGAGACGACGTACTCGACGGCGGTGTTCCGGTGCACCCGGACGCGCAGCTCGCGCGTCGGCCAGGAGGCGGCCAGCGACAGCAGGTCCAGCCGCCGCGGCGTCTCGCTCAGGACGACCGGTTGCCACTCGACCCGGCGGAGCGAGTCCTCCAGGACGATCTCAGGGCTCGGCGACAACATAGATCTCCGCGGCGGACTCGGGGTAGCGCTCCCCGAGCTGCATGTAGGCGTCGAGCATCTCCTGGGTCCACTGCTCGGCGGTCTGCGCGTTGGACAGCGTCTTGAGCCAGTAGCCCCCGGTCGCGGTGACGGTCCAGCCCGCGGCCGCGAAGTCGGCCTGCAGGCCGGGCAGGTCGTACACCCGGCGGTGCCCGTGGTGCAGGTCGGTCTCGTTGAGCGCGTCCTCGGTGGGCAGCAGACCCATGAGGACCGCGGCCTGCCGGTGCAGGCTGTGCGAGTTCGGGACCGCGGCCAGCGCCACGCCACCCGGGGCGAGCCACTGCCGCACCCGCGCGAGGAGCCCGACCGGGTCGACGACGTGCTCGAGCACGTGGCCGAGGACGACGGTGTCGAACTGCCCCTCCGGGGCGTACTCCTCGAAGAGCGCGTGGACGACGGTGGCCGCGGGGAACCGGGCGGCGAGGTCGCGGCAGAAGGCGCTGGACCCGTCGACCAGGGTGAGGCGGGGGAAGGCCTCGGCGAGCTGTTCGGTCATCAGCCCCTCGGCCGGCCCGAGCTCCAGGCACCGCTCACCGCGCCAGTGCCGGCGGAACACGCCCGTGAGGTACCGCAGGCTGGTCGGCATCGGGCCGGCGGCGTACCAGCTGTCCTCGGCGATGGACTCCAGCCGCTCCAGCTCACTTCGGTCCGTGACTGTCACGTATCGGAGTGTGCCAACGCCGGCCGTCCCGCTCCGGAGGCCGGCGGCCGACGCGCGGGCAGCCCGCCACACCCGCCACGGGCGTCCCGGGACGTGCCCGGCCGGTGGGACGGGACCGTCCGGTCCGGTCCCACCGGCCCCCGGTCACGGGTGGGTCATCGAGAGGACGTCGAGGGCCTCGTCGAGCTGGGCCTCGGTGAGCTTGCCCTGCTCGACGTAGCCGCGCTCGACGACGACCTGGCGGATCGTCTTCTGCTCGGCCAGCGACTGCTTGGCGACCTTTGCCGCCTCCTCGTAGCCGATGTACTTGTTCAGCGGCGTGACGATCGAGGGGGAGGACTCGGCCAGCTCCCGGCAGCGGTCGACGTTGGCGGTGATGCCGTCGACGCAGCGGTCGGCCAGCAGCCGACTGACGTTGGCCAGCAGCCGGATCGACTCGAGCACGTTGCGCGCCATCAGCGGCAGCGTCACGTTGAGCTCGAAGTTGCCGGTGGAGCCGGCGAAGGTCACCGCGGCGTCGTTGCCGATGACCTGGGCGGCCACCTGGATCGTCGCCTCCGGGATCACCGGGTTGACCTTGCCCGGCATGATCGAGCTGCCCGGCTGCAGGTCGGGCAGGAAGATCTCGCCCAGGCCGGTGCGCGGCCCCGAGCCCATCCAGCGCAGGTCGTTGGCGATCTTCACCAGGCCGACCGCGATCGTCTTGAACTGGCCCGACGCCTCCACCAGGGCGTCCCGGGAGCTCTGCGCCTCGAAGTGGTTGCGCGCCTCGGTCAGCGGCAGGTCCAGGTCGGCGGCGAGCCGCTCGATGATCGCGGCGGCGAACCCGGGCGGGGTGTTGATGCCGGTGCCGACGGCGGTGCCGCCCAGCGGCAGCTCGCCGATCCGCGGCAGGGAGGCCTCGAGCCGCTCGACGCCGTAGCGGATCGCTGCCGCGTAGCCGCCGAACTCCTGGCCGAGGGTGACGGGGGTGGCGTCCATCAGGTGGGTGCGGCCGCTCTTGACGACCTCGGCGAACTCCTCCTCCTTGCGGGCCAGGGAGGCCTCGAGGTGCCGCAGCGCGGGGATGAGGTCGCGGACGATCGCCTTGGTCGCGGCGACGTGGATCGCCGAGGGGAAGACGTCGTTGGACGACTGCGAGGCGTTGACGTGGTCATTCGGGTGCACCGCCGAGCCGAGGGACTCGGTGGCCAGCGAGGCGAGGACCTCGTTGGTGTTCATGTTGCTCGACGTCCCGGAACCGGTCTGGAAGACGTCGATGGGGAAGTGCTCGTCCCACTCGCCGCGGGCGACGGCGGCGGCGGCGGTGCCGATGGCCTCGGCGGTCTCCTTCGGCAGCACGCCGAGCGAGGCGTTGACCTCCGCGGCCGCGCCCTTGATCGCGGCCAGGGCGGCGATGAGTTCGCGCTCGAGGGGCGTGCCGGAGATGGGGAAGTTCTCGACGGCGCGCTGCGTCTGCGCCCGCCACTTCGCCCACCCGGGGACCCGTACCTCGCCCATCGAGTCGTGCTCGACGCGGTAGTCCGTGCCGTCCTGCTGTGCGACCACGCTGCGCTCCCGGTGTGGTGTGTGGTGACCAGTGCTGCGCCGACCCTAGATGCCGCTGAGGGCCGCCTCAGGACCGCTCCGGCGCGGGCCGTGACCCGGGCCGCCGGGAAGCCGGTCAGCGCCGGGCCGACGGTCCTGGTCGTGGCAGTGGGGGACCCCTACCATGCCGACGTCCGGTACCCGGACCGAGGAGCCTCCCGAGCATGTCCCAGCCGCCGTACCCGCCGCAGGGCGGCCAGGGCCCGTCAGGCGACCGGCCCGACGAGTCCACCCGGGAGATCGGTCCACGGGACCGGGGCCGGCCCGGCCGGCCGGACGACGCCGCACAGCCGGGCGTCCCCGGCGGGCCGGACGACACGACGCAGCAACTGGGCCCGCCGCCGACGGCCGGGGAGCGCCAGGACACCCGCCGGCTCGATCAGTCATGGTTCGGCCAGCAGCCGCCCTACGGCCAACAGCCTCGCTACGGCCAGCAGCCCTCCTACGGTCAGTCGCCGCAGCAGGGGCAGCCCCCGTACGGCGCCCCGCCGCCCGGGTACGGCGTGCCGCCGCCGTACGGGCAGCCGCCCGGCTACGGCCAATCGCCCTACGGCCCGCCGTCCCAGTACGGCCAGCATCCCGGCTGGGGTCAGCCGTCGGCCTACGGTCAGCCCCCGCCCTACGGCCAGCCGCCCTACGGTCAGCCGCCGTACGGCCAGCCCCCCTACGGTCCACCGGGCCACGGCGGCCCGGGGAGCCCCGGCGGACCGGGCTCCGGCCGCCGCCCCGGAGCCGGCAGGCGGACCAAGGTGGTCGCCCTGGTCGTCACCGGTGTGGTCGTGCTCGCCGCCGTCGCGGTCGGGCTGTTCTTCCTGCTCCGGGGCGACGACCCCGGCACGGCGCCGAGCGCCACCGACACCCCGGCGTCCCAGACCCCGCCGTCCTCCACCGAGCCCTCCGAGGAGGCCCCGTCCGCGTCGGAGGGGCCCTCCGCCCCGCAGCCCTCCTCCGGTGGGGCGCAGGAAGCGCCGCCGGGGCAGCCGCCGGGCACGCTCGGCGACGACCCGGTGCTCGACGGCCTGGCCGACGCCTGCTTCACCGGGGACTGGGCCGCCTGCGACACCCTGTACGCCGACAGCGACGTCGGCAGCGAGTACGAGAGCTACGGCGAGACGTGCGGCGGGCGCAACGAGCCGGTCTTCGGCGGCTGCCAGGACCGCTACGCCCCGGGCGGGGCCGGCGGTGTCCCCGGCGGCATACCGGCCGACCTGCCGCCGGCCACCCCGGCGCCCACCGGGACGACGGACGAGGACGTCCAGGCCGTCGCGGACGGCTGCGAGCAGGGCATCGTGGCCTATTGCGACATCCTGCGGCTGGCCGCGGTCGGCGGTGACCCGTCGCTGCAGCCCTACGGCGAGTACGGGCTCACCTGCGGCGGCCGCAACGAGCCGACCGACACCTCCTGCGTCGAGCTCTACCCGGCCTGACCCGCCCCGACGACGGCCGCGCTCGTCCCGGACGCACGGCGAGGCGGGGCCGCCGTCGTCCCGGGGGTGCCCGCCGCTCGGTTAGGTTCGGGCCGTGATCCCGGACGCCGCTCCCGACCCAGGACAGCCCCCCGTGCGGGCCTCGGACACCGACCGCGAGGCCGTGGTCACCCGGCTGCAGAAGGCGCTCGGCGAGGGGCGGATCGACCTGCACGAGTTCGGGGAGCGGGTGGAGGGGGCCTACGCCGCCGTCAGCACCGCCGACCTCGACCGGTTGGTGGCCGACCTGCCCGCCGACGCCCCGCCGCCGGTCGAGATCGTCGGCACCCGCGTGCCCGAGACGCTGACCTCGGTCTTCGGCGACGTCCAGGTCGAGGGCACCGCCGACGTCCCGCGGCAGGCCTCCACGGTGTTCGGCGACATCCGGCTGGACCTGCGCAACGTGCGCACCGACGCCGACCGGATCGACCTGGTCCTCGGCACGGTCTTCGGTGACGTCGACGTGATCGTCGCCGAGGGGGTGGACGCCGAGATCTCCGGGTGGACCGTCTTCGGCGACCGGAGGACGCAGCTGGCGCCGGTACCGCGGGTGGCCGGGACGCCGCGGGTCGTCGTCCGCGCCCGGACGGTCTTCGGTGACCTGCGGCTGCGGAGCCTCGCCCCGGGGGAGTCGCCGAGCCGCTGGCGGGCGATCATGGACCGGCTCGCCCAGCGGCACCTCCCGCCCCCGCCGCCCGTACCGCCCCTGCCCTGACCCCGGCCGGCCCCGGCTTCCCCGACGCCCCGCGGCCCCGTCCCCGGCCCCACCCTGAGCCTGCGAAGGGTGGGGAGGACGGGTCCTTCTTCAGTCCTCGTGCGGGCCGCGGTCGAAGGGCACCGCGGAGTAGGCGCGCAGCTTCTGCAGCGAGTGCAGGCTCTCGATCGAGCGGATGGTGCCCGAGCGGGAGCGCATCACCAGCGACTGCGTGGTGCAGCCCCCGGCCCGGTACTGGACGCCGCGCAGCAGCTCGCCGTCGGTGATGCCGGTCGCCACGAAGAACACGTCGCCGCGGACGAGGTCGTCGATCTGCAGCACCCGGTCGAGGTCGTGGCCGGCGTCGATCGCCTTCTGCCGCTCGTCGTCGTCCTTGGGCCACAGCCGGCCCTGCAGCGCGCCGCCCATGCACTTGAGCGCGCAGGCCGCGATGATCCCCTCGGGCGTGCCGCCGATGCCCATGAGCAGGTCCACGCCGGTGCCCTCGCGGGCGGCGGCGATGGCCCCGGCGACGTCGCCGTCGGTGATGAACTTGATGCGGGCGCCGGCCTCCCGGACCTCGTGCACCAGCCGCTCGTGCCGCGGGCGGTCGAGGATGCACACGGTGACGTCCTCGACCGAGCAGTGCTTGGCCCGGGCCACCCGGCGGATGTTCTCCGCGACCGGGGCGGTGATGTCGACGGCGTCGGCCGCGGCCGGGCCGGTGGCGATCTTCTCCATGTAGAAGACGGCCGACGGGTCGTACATCGCCCCGCGGTCGGCCACCGCCATGACGGCGATCGCGTTGGGCATGCCCTTGGCCATCAGCGTCGTGCCGTCGATGGGGTCGACGGCGACGTCGCACTCCGGGCCGTTGCCGTCGCCGACCTGCTCGCCGTTGTAGAGCATCGGTGCCTGGTCCTTCTCGCCCTCGCCGATGACGACGACGCCCTTCATGCTCACCGTGCCGATGAGCGCGCGCATCGCGTCGACCGCGGCCCCGTCGCCGCCGTTCTTGTCGCCGCGGCCCACCCAGCGGCCGGCGGCCATCGCCGCCGCCTCGGTGACCCGGACGAGCTCCAGGGCGAGGTTGCGGTCGGGCGCGGGACGGTCGGCGAGGAACGTGCTCCCGCTGCTGGTGGGGCCGTCGGGCAGGGGCAGGGACACGCATACCTCCAGGTGGACGGTCCCCCCTCCTGGTTCCCTCGCTGGCTCGCGGACGCCCTGGAGGCGGCCACGAGCGCCGGGGCGGCGGGATGGGGGAGCAGTCCTGCCATCCTAGGGGGATGACCGGACCCCGCCCGACGACCGAGCGCCCCACGGAAGACCGACCCGCCCCGTCCCCCGCGATCGAGCGGGCCAACCGGATGAGTGCGGCGAACATGGTCCGGTCGCTGGCGCCGCTGGTCGTGATCTGCCTGCTGATCGTCGGCTGGGTGACCTTCCGGCAGTCCGGCGAGGAGCGGGTCCTCGTCGTCGACCCCAGCACCAGCGTGCGGCTGGCCGCCGAGCGCGCCGACTACCCGCTGGTGGCCCCGACCGGGCTGGCGGACGGCTACCGCCCGACCAGCGCGCGCACCGACGCCGGCGGGGCCGCCGTCGGCGACCCGGTCACCCTCGAGATCGGTTACCTGACGCCGGCGGAGGAGTACGCCGGCTTCGTCGTCAGCGACGACGCCCGGGCCGAGCCGGTCACCCGGGTACTGGGCGGCGCCCAGGAGCAGGGGACGGTCGACCTCGCCGGGCAGTCGTGGACCCGCTCCACCACCGAGCGCGGGGAGACGGTGCTGTGGCGCGCGGACGGCGGGGTCACCGTGCTGGTCACCGGCTCGGCGGAGGACGACGAGCTGCAGGAGGTCGCCGCGGCGGTGCAGCCGGTCCCGGCCGGCTGAGCCCGGACCGGCGTCAGCCCCGGTCGGCGCCGTCGGCCGGGGCGGCCGCGGACAGCCGCTCGCGGGCACGGTCGAGCCAGTGCTGGCACAGCTCGGCCAGCTGCTCGCCGCGCTCCCAGAGGGTCAGCGACTCCTCGAGCGTCAGGCCGCCGGCCTCCAGCCGCCGCACCACGTCGGCGAGCTCCTCGCGGGCCTGCTCGTAGGTCGTCGTCGGCTGCTCGGTCGCCTCGCTCACGCTGTCCTCGGTCCCCTTCCGCGGAGCGCTCCGCTCCTCGCTCGTGCCGCGCTGCGGTGCTTGCGCGCCTGTCCGCTCACGGTCGCCCATCCTCCCTGTCCACGCGCACCGGCAGCCGGCCACCCGCCACGCGCACGGACAGCCGCTCGTCGTCGGCCACCTCGGCGGGGTCGCGGACCAGTGAACCGTCGGCCCGCTGGACGACGGCGTAGCCCCGCTGCAGCGTCGCCGCCGGCGACAGCGCCGCCACCCGCGCGCGGGCGTGCTCGAGGTCGCGGTCGGCGGCCTCCAGCCGGTGGGTGAGCGTGCGCCGGGCCCGGGTGCGCAGTTGCGCGACGTCCTCCTCGCGGCCGTGCAGCAGCCGGTCGGGCGAGGCCAGCACCGGACGGCTGCGGACGCTCTCCAGCCACCGCTCCTGCTGCTCGAGCCGGGTCGCCAGCAGGTGCCGGGACCGGGCGCGCAGCCCGTCGACCAGCCGCCGCTGCTCGCCGATCTCGGGGACCACCCGGTGTGCGGCGTCGGTGGGCGTCGCCGCCCGGACGTCGGCGGCGTGGTCGACCAGCGTCGTGTCGGTCTCGTGCCCGACGGCGGTCACCACCGGCGTGCGGCAGGCGGCGATCGCCCGCACGAGACCCTCGTCGGAGAAGGGCAGCAGGTCCTCCACCGAGCCCCCGCCGCGGGCGATGACGATGACCTCGACCGCGGGGTCGGCGTCCAGCCGGCGCAGCCCGTCGATGACCGAGGCGGCCGCGCTGGGCCCCTGCACCAGGCTGTGGTGGACGGCGAGGCGGACGGCCGGCCACCGGCGCCGCGCGGTGACCAGCACGTCCCGCTCGGCGGCGCTGTCCCGGCCGGTGACCACCCCGACGACGGCGGGGGCGAAGGGCAGCGGCCTCTTGCGGGCGGCGTCGAACAGGCCCTCGGCGGCGAGCAGCCGGCGGATCCGCTCGATGCGGGCCAGCAGCTCACCGAGGCCGACGGCGCGGATCTCCGTGGCGCGCAGGGAGAACGAGCCCCGGGCGATGTAGTAGTCCGGCCGGGCCCGCACGATGACCCGGGCGCCCTCGGTCAGCTCCAGCCCGGGCCGGTCGGCGACGTCGCGGGCGCAGGTGACCGGCACCGACAGGTCGGCGGCGGGGTCGCGCAGGGTGAGGAAGACCGTCGCCGCGCCGCGCCGGGACAGCTGGGCGATCTGCCCCTCGACCCACACCTCCCCGAGCCGCCCGATCCACTCGGCGACCTTGCGGGCCACCGTGCGGACCGGCCAGGGGGCTTCGGGGGACGACGGCGCGGTCATGCCCCCGAGGGTGCCAGGCAGGGACGACGGCCCGTGTGGCCACGCCCAGAGGGTCGCCGCGAGCTCGCGAGCGGCGAGGAGGACGGGGTCCTGCCTCTCACATGCCGCGCGGGGCCAGCGGGCTGGCCTCCACCGCCTGCCGCTCGAGCTTCTCCAGGCGGTTGCGCAGCATCCGCAGGTACGGCTCGCGGTTGCGGGTCGCCTCCTCGTAGGCCACCAGGTCCTGCACCGTGGCCAGCTGGTAGCCACGCAGCCGGCCGCGCAGCTGGGCGATCGTGAAGTTGTCGTAGCCCTCGACCGGCGCGGCCCCGGCCGCCGCGGCGCCGGCGGTGTCCGCGGCCTCGTCGGCCTCGGCAGGCGTGGTCTCCTCGACGTCGGTGCGGTGGCCGGTGGCCGCGGCGACCGTGGTACCGCCCTCGTCGGTGGCGAGCACCTGCTCGGTGGCGTCCGCGGGGGCCTCCGGCTCCGCGGCGGGCGCCTCGGGCTCCGCGGCGGGTGCCTCAGCCGCCTCGGCCGTCTCGGTCGCCTCTGTGGCGAGCGTCTCGGGGGTCCCGGTCGCTGTCCCGGTCGTCCCGGCAGGGGTCGCGGGTGCCTCCTCGGCGGTCTCCGGGGCGGCGACGCCCTCGTCGGTGACGGTCGCCTCGACCGTGGCGATCTCGCCGTCCGGGGTGATCACGTCGACGTCGGTCGCGACGTCGGCCGTCTCGACGGTGGGCGCGGCGTCGAGGTCGGCGATCGGCTCGGCCGGTGCGGACTCCGGGGCCTCCTCGCTGACCGGCGCGGGGCTCTCCGCGATGAGGTCGGTGTCGACCGACCCCTCGGTCGTGCCACCGTCGACGAGGGCGCTGTCGGGGGCGCCGTCGGCCTCCAGCAGCGCCGTCTCGAGGGCGTCCTCGGGAGTCAGCCCGGGCTCGGCCAGGTCCAGCTGCGCGGCCGTGACCTCGTCGGTGATGTCCTGCAGCGCCTCGACCACCTCCTCGGGCGCCGGCTCCGGCGGCAGGCCGGAGACCTCGTCGTCGATGAGCTGGGCGACCTCCTCGGCGAGCTCCTCGTCGGGGACGGTCTCGGCCGCGCGGTCGAAGGCCGACGTCCGGACCCCGTTGCCCGAGGTGGCCGGGAGGTCCTCGTCGAAGGTGGCCAGGCCCGGCTCGTCCTCGCCGCGCACTCCCGTGAAGACCTCGTCACCCCGGGCCACCAGGCCGGCGTAGTGCTGCTGGATCTTCATCGTGGCCTGCATGGCCAGGCCGATCACCCGGACCGGCAGGGCCGGCAGCGTCTGCGGCAGCCGGCGGGCCTCGTCGAGGACGGTGGCGGCCAGGCCGGCGACGGCTCGGATGGCCTGCGGGATCTCACGCGACATGCACCAAGCCTGCCCCAGCCGTGCGCGGATGGCAGCCTCACCTCGACCGACGCCACCCGGTCGGGCGCAGGAGGTGACGGGCGTCTCCTCGCGCCGCCGGGGCGGGACGGGCTGCCCACCTACCATGGGTCCATGGCTGATCAGCGCGGACGCGTCCTGCTGGCCGATCCCCGGGGCTACTGCGCCGGCGTGGACCGGGCGGTGGTCGCGGTCGAGCGGGCCCTGGAGATCCACGGGGCGCCGGTCTACGTCCGCAAGCAGATCGTCCACAACAAGCACGTGGTGGCGACCCTCGAGCGCCGGGGCGCGGTGTTCGTCGACGAGACCGACGAGGTGCCCGAGGGCGCGGTCGTCGTCTTCAGCGCCCACGGCGTCTCCCCGGCGGTGCACGCGGAGGCCGCCGCGCGGCAGCTGCGGACCATCGACGCGACCTGCCCGCTGGTGACCAAGGTGCACTCCGAGGCGAAGCGGTTCGCGAAGGACGACTACGACATCCTGCTGATCGGCCACCGCGGTCACGAGGAGGTCGAGGGCACCTCGGGTGAGGCGCCCCGGCACATCCAGCTGGTCGACGGCCCCGACGACGTCGCCGCCGTGCAGGTGCGCGACCCGGACAAGGTCGTGTGGCTGTCGCAGACCACCCTGTCGGTCGACGAGACGCTCAGCACCGTCGACCGGCTCCGGGAGCGGTTCCCGACGCTGCAGTCCCCGCCGAGCGACGACATCTGCTACGCCACCCAGAACCGGCAGCAGGCGGTCAAGCAGATGGCGCCCTCCTGCGACCTGGTGGTCGTGGTCGGCTCCACCAACTCCTCGAACTCGGTGCGGCTGGTCGAGGTCGCGCTGGAGGCCGGGGCCCGCGCGGCCCACCTGGTCGACTTCGCCTCCGAGATCGACCCCACCTGGCTGGACGGCGTCGCCACCGTGGGCGTCACCAGCGGCGCGTCGGTGCCCGAGGTGCTGGTCAGCGAGGTGCTCGACTGGCTCGCCGAGCGCGGCTACGCCGACGTCGAGACGGTCAAGGCCGCGGAGGAGCGACTGGTGTTCGCGCTGCCGCACGAGCTGCGCCCCGGCCGGGCCGAGCGGGCCTGACCAAACGGGAGCGGGCCTGACCAGGGTCGGAGGTCCCTGGTCGGCGAGAGTGGGCTGACGCAAGGCTCGCGTGCGTGCGTCGGCCCGCCCGGAGGTGCCCGTCATGAGCAGCAGCCCGACCACCCAGTCCACCGAGACGACCGGGCCCGGAAACGCCGCCACGGTCGCCGGGATCTACGCCGCCTTCGGCCGCGGCGACGTCCCCGCGATCCTTGCGGCGCTGGCCGAGGACGTCCGCTGGGAGGAGTGGGCGGACAACACCGCGCAGCGGGCCGGGGTCGAGCACCTGACGCCCCGGCAGGGACCGGCGGAGGTCGCGGGCTTCTTCGAGCTGGTCGGCACCTGGACGCTGCTGCGCTTCGAGGTGCTCGACATCGTCGGCGACGGTCGTCAGGTCGTCGCGGAGATCAGCGGGTCGTTCGAGCTGCCGAACGGAGCGCGCCTCGACGACGAGGAACTGCACCTGTGGACCTTCGACGACACCGGCCGGGTGGCCCGCTTCCGGCACTACGCCGACACGGCCAAGCACATCGCCGTGAGCCGCGGCGGGGCGACGCCGGGGGAGTGACCCGGGCCCCTGCAGGGGCCCTTCGTCAGCGGCGGGCGGCCCAGCGGATGAGCGCGACCACGAGGCCGGCCCCGGTGCCGACGGCCATCGCCGGGAAGCCACGGATCAGCAGCGTGGCCACGCCGGCGAGGGTGAACGTGCCGAACAGCGCGGTCGTGATCGACGCGGCGAGCACGTAGAGCAGCGGCGGGGCCACCACCACCGACACCAGGTCGCGGCGGCGCACCGTCAGGGCGGCGCCCGCGGTGGCGCCGGCCAGTGCCACCAGGGTGATCAGCCCGAGCCCCGCGCCCAGCACGGACTCGAGGCAGGCCGCTGCCAGCGTGACCAGGAAGACGGCGAGGACCGCCACGGCGCCGCGCAGGCGGCCGCTCTCCGGCTGCCGGGCCTCCCGGCCGGCCGCGCGGGCCTCGGCCGGCCGGGCGCTGCCGCGCCGCGCCTCGACGTCCTCGCGCTCGGCGGGACGGCGGGTGCGCTCGACGGGCCGGCGCTCGTGCCGGCCGTGCTCGGACGCGCGGACGGCGGAGCTCCGGGCAGCCATGGGGGGCTCCTCGTCGGACGGGCCGCGGCTGATCCGGGCGAGGTGCTCGGGCAGCGGCGGGATGTCGGTGGAGCGCACCGGCCGGGCGGCACCGCCCCGCGCCGGGAGCGGGGGCAGCGGCGGGACCGGGGGCCGGGGGACGCGCGCGACGTGCTCGTCGCCCTCGGGCCGGCCGGCCCGGGCAGGGGCGCGCCGCTCGGCGCGGACCCCGGACTCCCGCCAGGTGTCGGCCGTGCTCGCCGCCATGGCGCACCTCCCGTCCCTCGTGCTGGACCCCCGTGGAGGGGGCCGCTGTCTCGGGCAACGGTAACGACGGTGGAAGGCCGGAGCGGGGAGGACGCAGCGACGGAGTGCTGTGCAGAAGTGCCAATGTCGACCACCGCCCGTGAGGACACCCCGTGTCTCCGGGTGCCTCTGTGACGAAACGGTACTGCGGCGACGGCTGATGTGGGTCGAGTTGCGAAAAGCTGACGAGTCAACCTGTGGTGCCGTCGCGGTCGCCGGTCACCTCGGCCGCGCACTCGCCGGGCAGCGGCAGCTCGGGGGGCGGCGGCAGCTCGGTCGGGCGCAGGGTGCGGACCGTCGCCTCCATCGGCGCGGGGCTCGGCACCGGCGTCTCGGCCACGCCGAGGTCGTCGAAGCGGCGGGCGGCCACCAGCACCGAGCTCTCGTAGGAGCCGACCGCGTCGTTGAACCGGGTCACCGTCGAGCTCAGTGCCGAGCCCAGCCGGGTGAGGTGGCCCGACAGGGTGCCCAGCCGGGCGTGCAGGCGGCGGCCGACCTCCAGCACCTGGTCGGCGTCCCGGGCCAGCCGCTCCTGCCGCCAGGAGTAGGCCACCGTGCGCAGCAGCGCCAGCAGGGTGCTCGGCGTGGCCAGGACCACGTCCCGGGCGAAGCCGTACTCCAGCAGGCCGGGCTCGGCCTCCAGCGCGGTGGTGAGGAACCCGTCGGAGGGGACGAACAGCACGGTGAACGGGGCCGCGGGACGGAACGCGGTCGGGTAGCGGCGGGCGGCGAGCGCGTCGACGTGGGCGCGCAGCTGGCGGGCGTGGGCGGCGATCCGCTCCGCGCGGACCGCGACGTCCTCGGCCTGGACCGCCTCGATGTAGCCGGTGAACGGCACCTTCGCGTCGACGACCACCTGCCGGCCGTCGGCCAGCGTCACCACCAGGTCGGGCCGCACGCCCGCGCCGGCGTCGTTGGTGCTGCTGGGCTGCTCGACGAAGTCGCAGTGCTCGAGCAGCCCGGCCACCTCCACGACCCGGCGCAGCTGCACCTCGCCCCAGCGGCCCCGCACGTGCGGGGTGCGCAGTGCGGTGACCAGCGCCGCGGTCTCCTGACGCAGCTGCGTCGAGACCTGCCCGACGGTGCCCATCTGCTCGCGGAGCTCCCCGTGCGCCGTGGCCCGGGCCCGCTCGATGCCGGCCAGCAGCCGGTGCAGGTGGTCCAGCGACTCGTGCACCGGCTCCAGGCCGTCGTCGGCCGGGCGTCGCCGGGAGACCAGCGCGACGACGCCCAGCGCGACGGCGGCGCCGAGCAGCGCGCCGACGAGGAGTCCGATGAGCAGGGAGGCGGCGTCCACGGGGAACGAGGGTGCAGGACGCGTCCGACAGTTCCGTGGAGGCCGGGCGGACGGCGGCTCAGACCACCAGGGTCAGGTCGGGCCGGGCGACCGACGCCGCCTCGTGGTCGAGGAGCCAGCGCTTGACCGGCGTCCCCCAGCGGAAGCCGCCCAGCCCCCCGTCGGAGCCCAGGACGCGGTGGCAGGGCACGAACAGGGCGGCGGCGTTGCGCGCGCAGGCGTTGGCCGCGGCGCGCACCGCGGAGGGACGGCCGCAGCGCGCGGCGAACTCGGTGTAGGTGTCCGGCTCGCCCGGCGGCACGGTACGCAGCACCTCCCACGCGTCCTCGAGGAACGGGCCGGACCGCTGCCGCACGGGCACGTCGTCGATCGCGCGGACGTCACCGGCGACGAACGCGTCCACGGCGTCCAGGACGGGCAGCCGGTCGGCCCGCTCCACCCAGGTCGGGCGCAGCGCGCGGTGCACCAGCGGGAGCAGGTCGGAGGCGTCGTCGGTCCAGCCGGCGGCGAGCACGGTGTCGGGGCGGTGCGGGTCGGAGGTCACGACCACGGTGAAGGGCCCGGGAGGTGTCTCCACGGTGGCGTACCGGGCGGATGGAGGAGTCATGAGGCGCTCCGATCGGGAAGAGACGGTGGGCGGCGTCGGAAGAGGTCGGGGACGGCCACTGCCCACAGGTGCATGACCGCGTACGAACGCCACGGGCGCCAGCGGGTGGCGGCATCGGTGTCGGAGCTGCCCAGCTGTCCCAGCGAGCGCCGCAACGCCAAGTCACCGGGCAACCACACGTCGGGGTCGGCGAGGCCGCGCATCGCGACGAGCGCCGCCGTCCACGGGCCGATGCCGGGGACGGCGCGCAGCCCGGCGACGGCCTCCTCGCGGTCGGCTCCGGCGTCCAGCGCGACGGCACCGCGGTCCAGGGCGCCGGCCAGTGCGGCGACCGTGCGGCACCGCGCCCCGGTCAGCCCGACCGTGGTGAGGTCGGCTGCGGCGAGCGCGGCCGCCCGGGGGAAGGCGTGGGTGAGCGTGCCGACCGGCTCGGGCAGCGGGGTGCCGGCCGCGGTCAGCAGCCGGGCGGTGAGCGTGCGGGCGCCGGCCACGGACACCTGCTGACCGAGCACCGCCCGGACGGCGAGCTCGGCGGCGTCGGGCGAGGCGGGCACCCGCCGGCCGGGTGCGGCGGCGACCAGCGCCGCGAGGGCCGGGTCGGCGGACAGCACGTCGTCGACCGCGGCCGGGTCGGCGTCCAGGTCGAGCATCCGGCGGCAGCGGGCGACGGCGACCCCGAGGTCGCGCAGCGCCGTGAGCCGCAGCCGCGCGGTCACCGCGGGGCCGCCGCCGGCCGCGGGGGAGAGCCGGACGACGGCCGGGCCGTGCGGCAGGTCGAGCACGCGGGAGAACGTCGTGCCGTCCCACTCCTCGAGCCCCGGGACGGCGTGCGCGCCGAGGAACAGCAGCACCTCCGCGGCGTCGTAGGGGGCCCGGGCGGCCAGCCGCAGGGTCAGCTCGCCGGGCGCCGCCCCGTTCCGACCCGGCGCGCCGCGGCGCAGCTCGGTGGGGGTGGTGGCGAAGACCTCGCGGACGGTGTCGTTGAACTGGCGGATGCTGGCGAAGCCCGCGGCGAAGGCGACGTCGGCGATCGGCAGGTCGGTGGTCTCGATGAGCAGCCGTGCGGTCTGGGCGCGCTGGGCGCGGGCGAGGGCGAGCGGCCCCACGCCGAGCTCGCCGACCAGCAGCCGGTGCAGCTGGCGGTCGGAGTAGCCGAGCCGGGCGGCCAGGCCCGGGACGCCGGAGCGCTCGACCTCGCCGTCGGCGATGAGCCGCATGGCGCGGGCGACGACGTCGGCGCGCACGTCCCACTCCGGTGACCCGGGCACCGCGTCGGGGCGGCACCGGCGGCAGGCGCGGTAGCCGGCGCCCTGGGCGGCGGCCGCCGTGGTGAAGAAGCGGACGTTGCGGGCCAGCGGCGTGCGGGCCGGGCACGACGGGCGGCAGTAGATGCCGGTGGTCGCGACGGCGGTGAAGAACCAGCCGTCGAAGCGGGCGTCCCGGCTGGCGACCGCGCGGTAGCAGCGCTCGGGGTCCAGCGGCGGTGTCATACAGCGAGCATGGCACCGCGGGGCGTCGACGACTGGCGGTTTTCGGACGCCGCCGTGCGGGCTAGTGGAGCCGTCCGTCGTCCCCCACGACGCGCAGGTGCGGGCCGGTGGCGACGTCGGCGCGGGAGTCCTCGACCGACGGCAGGCCGGCCGCCCGGCGGACCCGGTTCTCGGGGACGTCGATCGCGCGGGCCAGGGCCGCTGCGAGCCGCTCGCTGACCATCCCGGAGTGCCGGCCGGAGGCGATGCGGGCGATGGTCTGCGGCGCGATGGCCCAGCTCGAGCGCCGGGAGGCCTCCTCGACCGTCCCGCCCAGCTCCGCCAGGCGCCTCCGGACGAGCTGCTGGAGCGCGTTGTCGGCCACCTGGGCAGGCTAGGACGGCGGCGCGTCGTCGGCAGCGCGTCAGCGCGTGGCCCGCCCCCGGCGTCTCCACCGCGCGGAGAGGCCGAGAGCGAGCGCGACGAGCACCAGGCCGGCGCCGCCGACGAGCGTCAGCGGCCGGGTCTCCGGGAGGAAGACCGCGTGGAGGAGCTTGGCCGTGCCGCCGATCGCCAGGACGCACGCCGCCGGCGCCGCCCACATCACTCGCTGCACGTCGCGTCCTCCCGACCGCCGCCCGCAGGCCCCCCGACCTGTGGTGCGGGTCACGGACCGTAGCGGTGTGCCCCCGTCGTGACCAGCGGTCGTGTTCCGTTGTCCGCCGCGCGGGTGATGTGCGGGGGTGGCGCACTCCGGGCAGGCGGTGCGCCGCAGGTGCACACCGCCGCGTCCGTCCCGCGGGTCGTCGGCCCCGGCCGAGCGCGGGAGCGGGGCCGTACCCTGGACTCCCGTGAGTCTCACCATCGGCATCGTCGGGCTGCCCAACGTCGGCAAGTCGACGCTGTTCAACGCGTTGACCAAGAACGACGTCCTGGCGGCGAACTACCCGTTCGCCACCATCGAGCCCAACGTCGGTGTGGTCGGCGTCCCGGACCCCCGCCTGGACGAGCTCGCGGAGGTCTTCTCCTCGCAGAAGGTCATCCCGGCGACGGTGTCGTTCGTGGACATCGCCGGCATCGTGCGCGGCGCCAGCGAGGGGCAGGGGCTGGGCAACAAGTTCCTGGCGAACATCCGCGAGAGCGACGCGATCTGCCAGGTGATCCGGGTGTTCAGCGATCCGGACGTCGTCCACGTGGAAGGCAAGGTCAGCCCGGCCGACGACATCGAGACGATCAACACCGAGCTCGTCCTCGCCGACATGCAGACGCTGGAGAAGGCGATCCCGCGGCTGGAGAAGGAGGCGAAGAAGGACAAGGAGCGCGCCGCGCTGCTCGACGCCGCCCGCGCCGCGCAGGCCGTGCTCGACGAGGGGAAGACCCTCTTCGCCGCCGGCGTCGACCCCGAGCCGCTGCGCGAGCTGACCCTGCTGACGACCAAGCCGTTCCTCTACGTGTTCAACGTGGACGAGGAGGAGCTGGCCAACGAGGAGCTGATCTCCTCGCTGCGGGCCATGGTCGCGCCGGCCGAGGCGATCCTCATGGACGCCAAGATCGAGGCCGAGCTCGCCGAGCTGCCCGAGGACGAGGCAGCCGAGCTGCTCGCCGGCATCGGCCAGGAGGAGCCCGGCCTGCACCAGCTGGCCCGGGTCGGCTTCGCCACCCTCGGCCTGCAGACCTACCTGACCGCCGGCCCCAAGGAGGCCCGCGCCTGGACCATCCCGGTCGGCGCGACCGCCCCGCAGGCCGCCGGCGTCATCCACACCGACTTCCAGCGCGGCTTCATCAAGGCCGAGATCGTGTCGTTCGACCAGCTGGTCGAGGCCGGTTCCCTGCAGGAGGCGCGGTCCCGTGGCTGGGTCCGCATGGAGGGCAAGGACTACGTCATGCAGGACGGCGACGTCGTGGAGTTCCGCTTCAACGTCTGATCGTGGCCTGTTCTCCCAGCTGCCTGCTCCGGTGGCACGGTGAGGGCGCACCACGCCTCATCGACAGCTCCCAGGGTGCGCTCCTCCGCGTCCGGCACGAGGTGGCCGCACGTCGGGGGGACCACCGTCGCGGTCTCCGGCCCTGTAGAACCTCCGCTCACCGGACCTGGCTGGTCCCGATGGGTCCCGGCTCCCGGGGGCGCGGACGGGGGCGGTGCGCCGTGCCCGCCGCCGGCCCCCTCGTGTCCCGCCCTGACCACGAGCCACGGCCACACCGGCCGGTCGCCGTACCTGTTCCGACCGTTGTCCGGTGGGTCGACGCTCTCGCAGTGCGGGCGTCGCCGGCGATCCCGTCAGGACCGCTGGCCGACGCACCCAGGTGGTCCTCCCTACCCGCACCGAAGTGAGAGCGAGGAGGCAGCCGTGTCCGAGCACCCCGACGTCGCCCACCTGCGGGACGGGGACGCGGCCTTTGCGAACGGCGACTTCACCGCCCTCGACGACCTGTTCGGGGAGCACGTGCGCTGGCACGAGCCCTGGCGGACCCGGACGTCATGGACGAGGCCTTCGCCTGACGCCACCGCGCTGTGCGGTGGACCGGTCTCGCAGGCCACGTCGGACCAGTGATCCTCTCGCCGGACCTCGCCAGGAACGGCTGACGTGCCGGCTCAGGCTCCGGGACCGTCTTGCCGGACCTCGCGTTCGGCGACGTCGTCGACGGCAACCGGCACCGGTGCAGCGGGCCCGAAGACCCTCGCGGCGGCTGTGATCGTGCCCTTCAGGACGTGTTGCAGGTAGTTCGCGGCGGCCATGGGACCCAGGCCGAAGGGCAACAGCCCGGCCAGGAGCGGCGGTCCGACCGCCAACGCCCATGCCCGGAGGATCTCCGACTGCGAGGCGGCGACCTCCTGCCGCTGCTCCGCCGTCAGGGCTGCCAGAGCGTCGTACGAAGCGGCCTCCCCCAACAGCGACGCGTGGGGTCCCAGGATGGCGTCGGGACGGATCCTGCCGGTCTTGTCGAGCTTGACCGCCCCCTCCGTGAGGACCAGGAGGACGGCGATGCGGGTCAGTTCAGGGTCGGCCAGGTCCCTGTCGTGGAGCAGCCCGACCTTGATCGCCGCACTCACCGCCTCCTTCAGGACCTCCCTCAAGGCGACGGGGAGCGCGGCAGCCGAGATCGCCGTGCCGTAACCCGGGAGGATCGAGGGCAGGGAGTAGGAGACCGCCCGCGCCGCCCTGATCCGGTTTCCGCGCGTCACCTGGTTGACGAGGTCCCTCGGCGCGACGAGCGGCTTGCTCGCACGCGCCTTGTCGACGACCTTCTGGGCTTCCTCGAGGGACGGTTCGAGAGTCCGGTTGATCACCGCCATGGCACGCTCGACCGTCGACTCGATGTCGAACTCCGGCTTCGGGAAGCTGAAACCGCCAGTCATGTGTGGGTCTCCTGTCCGTCGGCGGTCCACGCCGGCACGGCCACGAGGGCAACTGAGACGTCCTCGCCGATCCGACGCGCGGCGCCGGCGAGCACACCCCTCGACCGCACGGTGTGGATGGCGGTCGGGACCCGCGACGGCCGGTACGGCTACACCGTGGTCACGGCTGTCCGGTGGGGTCGTCGCCCGACTTGGCGGGTGGGATCAGCGGGTCCGGCAGGGGAGCGTCCGTTCCGCGGGGGGCGCCCGCGCCGGACGCCGGTGGGGGTGGCGTCACGACGACGTCGACCTCCTCGACGATGACCGCGTCGATGGCGACCGTGTCAGCATCGGGCTCCCGGCGGCCGGACGCACGACCGGACAGTCTGTCGATGCTGCCCTGCAGTGGGGCCGGAGCGGCGGTCCTGGCCTTCTCGAGGACCTGCTGGACCTCCGGTCGCTCCACCACTCCGGCTGCGGCCCGCCTGATCTGCTCGTACCGGGCTTGTCCGGCGCGAGCGCCCAGCACGTAGCCGAGACCGAAGCCGAGCCCCAACGACAACCTGCCCATGCCTCTTCGCCAGCCCTTCTCCAGTCGTTCACCCGCCTCGGTCACCACCTCGGGCACCGCCTCGGCTGCCGCGCCCACCGTGAGCACGGCACGCAGACCCGTCCCCCCGGCCCGGACGGCGCCCGCGGCCACACGCGGGACGGCTGCCACGACCGCCCGGGTCGCTGCATCGGTGACCTGCAGGGCCGAGTCCGTTCCGGCACGGGCGGCACGCCAGACCGCCTGTCCGGCCGTGGCCAGCTGCGGTGCCACCCGCGCCGTGGCCACGTCGGTGCAGGTCCTCGCCGCCGTCGACGCCGCGCGGCCCCACCCTGTGGCATCCACGGCCACTCGGTGGACCGACCGGGCACCTGCGGACGCTGCACGCTGTGCCAGGCGGCTCGAGGCTCCCATCACCGGCCCGGCCGCCGCTGCGACCTGCACGGCTCGAGCGCGGGCGGCGCGCGTGCCGGCGAGAGGACGGCGCGTGGCCGACCTCGGCGGGGGAGCCGCGCGTCGGAACAGCCACTGCGACCCGAGGGTCGGCGCCCGGCGCAGGCGGACCGCCGCGACGACGGCTGCCGCCACGCCCGCGAGCACGACCACGGCAGCCGCCACCCAGCGACCGCGCCGCGGGGCGCCGCGCTGGGCGGACGGACCGACGACCGCGTCCGGTACGGCCTCCGTCGGTTCGGCCGCCACCGACTCCGCCTCGGTCGGCTCGACCCCGGTCGGCTCTGCCTCCGCGGGCAGGACACTGTCCGAGATGGCGGTCGAGTACTCGATCCCGTAGTGGCGGTAGAGCGATGCCTCCTGGGCCTGGGACAGCTGACGCGTGGGACCGAACCGTGGGGCGCCGTCGACGTCGGCCCGGGCGACCGTGACCTGCACCCGGCCACCGCTCTCGGTCGCGTCGAGAAGCGGGACCACCACGGTGACCTCGTCGCGTTCGGCGTACATCCACTCCGGCAACCCGGTGGCCTCGTCAGCCAACAGGGCGGCGCACACCCCGATCTCGGCGCCGCTCGGGTCGACCACCGTCCGGCCGATCCAGTCCATCGTCGCGTCCCGATCGGGCAGTGTCATCGTTGCTCCCTGGTCTGAGCCGCCGGGCGCCCGGGTCGCCGCGTCGACGTCCGTTGCCCGCAGCTACCCGGTACCTGGCGCGTCGATTCGCGCTGTCGGCCGGACACCGGGACCAGCCCGGCCGCTCAGGCGCCGGCGGGCCACGGACGCCCCGCCGCGACCACGGCCCCCGTCCCACTCGTGGGCTACCCCGGGAAGGGGAGCGGGGTCAGCAGCGAGTCCCACGGCGCGGGCCCGGCCGGCCGCCTGCCCCCGTGGCCGGGAAGCGCCCGCGACCCGGTCGACGCCCGGCGCGCCACCCGTCGGGCCGTCTCCTGCCGCTCGGCGGCACGCAGCGCGTGCAGTTCCCGGGCCTCGTCGGTGCCCGGCGCGGCGAGGCCGTCCGCGGTCAGCCGGCAGGCGCCCAGCCGTACCCAGCGGGTCCGGTCGTCGACGTCCCGGACGCCGACCGACAGCCCCGCACCCTGGCGCCGGACCGCGAGGGACACCCCACGGACCGCGGCCTCGGTGGCGCAGGCGGCCTCGGCGGCGGGCCCGAAGAGCCAGGTGACGTGCCGCACCGCGGCGCGGGAGCGGTCGTCGCGCGCCCGCCAGGCGGTGTCCGACAGCGGCGAGAGCTGCACCTCGATCGCGTGGCTCAGCTCCTGCACGACGACGTGCAGGTCCGCGACGCCGTCGGGGCCGGGCACGCGCGTGACCCGCGGGCCGTGGCCCTGTCCGGCCAGCCACGCGGTCAGGCCGTGCTGGTACCGCAGGTGCTCGTAGGCACGACCGGCGCCGGACTCCCGGTGGGTGAAGGCGCACGGCGCCTCCCCGACGTGGCGGAAGGACGGCCGGCCGTCGGTCACCGAGACGACGAGGCGCGAGCCGCACCCGCCGGCCTCCCGCGCACACCAGAACCCGCCGCCGTAGTGCCGCTCCAGCCGCCGCGCCTCGGCGGGGCTCCCGGGCAGCTCGACCGCGTGCGTGCCCACCGGCCCGTCGGTCACCGCCCACACGAGTTCGCCCGCCACTCCGCCCTCCTCAGCCTCCGGGGCGGACGGTAGGCGGAGGGTCCGACAGGACCGGTGCACCGCGGCCGCGGGCTTCACCCGTCCGGAGTGCGGGTAACGCCGTGGCTCGTTGTCCGAGCGGTGTCCTGCGACGAGGGAGGACCAGGCATGAGCACTCAGGTGGAGAAGTCGATCCAGGTCGACGTGCCCGTCAGCACGGCCTACAACCAGTGGACCCAGTTCGAGGACTTCCCCCACTTCATGGGTGGGGTCAAGGAGGTGCGCCAGCTCGACGACCGTCGTCTGCACTGGGTCGCCGAGATCGCGGGCGTCAGGCGTGAGTGGGAGGCGTCCATCCTCGAGCAGGTGCCCGACCAGAAGATCGCCTGGGCGGCCACCAGCGGCGCGACCAACGCCGGGGCCGTCCGGTTCCAGCCGGCAGGCGCGGGATCGACGATCGTGTACCTGTCCCTGGACTACGAGCCCGAGGGCCTGGTGGAGCAGGTCGGCGACAAGCTCGGCATCGTCGAACGGCAGGTCCGGTCGGACCTCGAGCGGTTCAAGGCGCTCGTCGAGAGCGAGGGCTACGAAAGCGGCGCCTGGCGGGGCGCGATCAACGAGCACATCGACGTCGGGACCCCCACGGCCGACACCGCCTTCGCCTCCCACGGCGACAGCGGCAAAGCCGGGGTGTCGGGCAAGGCCGTCGCGGCCGGTGCAGCGGCCGTGGCCGGTGCCGCGGTGGCGGGTGTGGCAGCGGCCACCTCGACGAGCGGTCAGCAGGCCGAGCAGGAGGAGCAGGAGGTCACCGTCGTCCGGCAGCCACCCGCGGGGGTGATCAGGGACGACGTGCTGATCGAGGAGTCGAACCCGGAGGGCTACACCGCTCCGCCGTCCACGGAGGGCGTCGAGCAGGGGACGCGCCCGACCGGGGACGACCCGATGATCGGGGGTGGCAACCGCTGACCCCTGCGGCCGGCGGGGGGACCGGGAGTGGGCGCGTCTCCCCAGCCGGACGGAGCGCGGGGTCCGACAGAACTCAGCGCGGGCGACCCGGACGGCGCGGCCAGTCGACCACCCACGTCTCGCCCGGTGCGAGGCGGGCCCACCGGTGCGACGCCTCCCGCAGTGCCCCGGCGGCGGCGTCCAGGCGTTCCCGCGGGAACGCCGCGGCGGCCAGCTCGCCGGGGACCACCTCCCCGCCGGAGGCGAGCCGGCCGACCAGGTCGGCCAGCCCCTCCGCGTGCTGGATCCGCGCCGCCCGCTCGCGCTTGAGCCGCTCGGATCGCTCGGCGGCGTGCGGGGGACGGCGCCCGGAGACGTGCCGCATGCTCCGCCAGACGACGCCGTCGGCCACGCAGCCCCAGATCCCGTCCCGCACCTGCAGCGCGGCCTCGACCACCGCGTGCACCAGGTCGTGCGGCAGGTCGGCGCCGCCGCCCGCGCCGCGCATCGCGAACACGACCCCGTCGTCCCGCTCGACCAGCGTCTCCACCGGACGGCGGTCGGCCATCCGCCGGAACGTCATCCGCACGACCGCAGTGTCGGCCGCGGGTCAACGCGGTTTCGGCGACGAGCGTCGGTGGGGGAGCGGCCGCACCGCCGTCGGCGGGGGGACGCGGATCGGCTCGCGCGGGGAGGAGACGTGCCGGGAGCGGAGGGCGCAGCGGGCCTGCGGCGGTGCCGTGTGCCGGCGCGGGTTCGGGGCCTGCGCCGGCACGCACCGCCGTGCGCCCGGAGGCTGTCGAGGTCAGGCGCGGGGCAGCCCCACCAGGACGCCGTCCCGGTCACGGACCGCGTCCAGCGGATCGGGGTCCACGTGTCGCGCGGTCCGCCACTCGCCGGGGGCCCACGCGCGCACCAGGAGGCCGTCCTCCTCCAGGGCGACCAGCGCGCCGCCCTCGGTGACCAGCACCTCCGCCTCCACCCGCTCGTCGTCGCCGATCGCGACCTGCACCGCCCACACCGGCATGCAATGCTCCCCCGGGCTCGGGGTGCCCCTGATCGGCACCCGACACCCAGAACCCAACCCGCCTCCGGGGACGAGCGTCAACACCGATCGGGCGCGTCGTGGTCTCCCGGGCGCGTCGTCGCGGTCCGTTCGCGGTACCGGATCGCGCGACACGTGCGGCGCCGTCCTGCGGTGGCAGGGTCCCCGCATGGACTAGGCAGGCGCGCGGGCGGCGCTGCAGCACTACATCGACTCGACCGCGGCCGGGGAGGGCGAGGTCGCGCACCGGATCCACGCGAGGACGCCGTCCTGGAGTTCCCGCAGTCGGGGGAGCGGTTCGACGGCGTCGCGAACTCCCTGGCGTGGCGGGCGGAGTACCCGTCGCAGGTCGACTTCGAGATCCGGCGCGTGCGCGGGGAGGGCGACGTGTGGGTCGTCGAACTGCGGCTCCGCTACGACGGTGGGCCCTGGGAGAACGGCGTCGACATCCTCGAGTTCCGCGGCGACCGGGTGGTCCGCGAGACGGCCTGCGCCATGGACCCCTGGGCGGCACCCGAGTGGCGGGCCCGGTGGCGGGCGGCACCGCCGGCCGGCTGAGGTCGGCCCGCCGTCGCGCCGACCGGGAGCGCCCGCGATCGGGCACGCTCCGGCCATGAACGAGACCGCGCAGGTCGCGCTGACGGTCGTCTGCTACGCCGTGGCGGCCCTCGCCCAGCTGACCGCCCTCGCCCTCCTCGCCCGGGAGGGACGGCGCAGCAGCAGCGTCCTGCGCCGCTGGCAGGAGGCCGACCCGCGGCAGCGCGCGGAGCTCCCCGGCCTCGTCGGCGACCTGCTCGGCAGCTCGTTCGACCGCGGGGCCGCCGTCGTCCTGCTGGTCATCGGCGTGGTGACCGGCGCACTCGGCCACTTCCTCAGCCTCTGACCGGGGGCCTCCCCGAGTGGCGGAACCGGGGTCGGATCCGGGCCTTCCCCGATGGAACGGGACGGCCGGCGCCGACAGGCTCGTGTCATGACATCGACACCGTCCGTCCCCGCCGCCCCGACCCCGCACCCCACCCGCCCGCAGCTGCGCCGCAGCACCACCGACCGGATGGCCGGCGGGGTCTGCGGCGGCCTCGCCGACTACTCCGGCGTCGACCCCGTCCTGTGGCGGGTCGGCTTCGTCGGCCTCACCCTCGCCGGCGGTGCGGGCGTCGTCCTCTACCTGCTGCTGTGGGTGCTCGTGCCCGCCGGCCCCTCCCGCCCGGACGAGGCGCTGAGCCCGATCGAGCAGCTCGTCCGCCGGCTGCACGCCGCGATCAACGGCTCCCGGGCGAGGACGCCGCACAGCTGAGCGACCCCGCAGATCGCGGGCCGGCCCGCCGCTCGCTACGGTTGCCAACAGCCACAGTCCAGTGACCGCTCGTAGAGCAGCGAGCGAGGCTGGACCGTGCACCGGGGGAGGGCCGCCGTCGCGCCCCGCGCAGGCGGCACCTCCCGCGGTACCCGGACCGGCACGGGGGGAACGGAGGTGCTGATGTCCATCCACGCACGGCCCGCAGGGGCCCGGACCCGCGAGGCCCGCTGAGACCCCCGGGTCGCAGCAGCCGCACGAGGACCGCGCATGGACATCCCCGCGATGCGGGCCTGCTTCGCCAAGGCCGCCGCGGCCGGCGACGAGGCCCCGCTGTACTTCTACTCCCACCTGTTCCTGAGCCATCCCGAGACCCGCAAGCTGTTCCCCGTCTCGATGGCCCACCAGCGCGACCGGCTCTTCAGCGCGCTGGGCGACGTCGTGGCCTACGTCGACGACCTCGACCGGCTGGTGCCGATCCTGCAGGCGCTGGGCCGCGACCACCGCAAGTTCGGCACGGTCGCCGCCCACTACCCGGCGGTGGGCGCCAGCCTGCTGGCCACCCTCAAGCACTTCGACCCCGGCTGGAACCCCGCACTCGAGCAGGACTGGACGGCGGCCTACCAGCTGGTCGCGAAGGTGATGATCGACGCCGCCGAGGAGGCCGCGGACTCACCGCCGTGGTGGGACGCCGAGGTCGTCACCCACGAGCGCCGCACCATCGACACCGCGGTGATGTGGCTGCGGCCGCAGCCCGAGTTCCCGTTCGAGGCCGGCCAGTCGGTCTCCGTGGAGAGCGACGTCCGCCCCAAGCTGTGGCGCTACTACTCGCCGGCCAGCGCCCCGCGTCCCGACGGCCTGCTGGAGATCCACGTGCGGGCCTACGACGGCGGCCCGGTGAGCACCGCGCTCGTGCGCCGCGTCGGGCCGGGGGACGTGCTGCACCTCGGGCCGCCGATCGGGCACATCCACTACGACGCCGAGTCCGACCGCGACCTGCTGCTGGTCGCCGGCGGCACCGGGCTCGCGCCGCTGAAGGCGCTGGTCGACCACGTCGCGCGCTACGGGCCGCCCCGGCGGGTCGACCTGTTCGTCGGCTCCCGCACCGAGGACCGCATCTACGATCGGGCGGACCTCGAGCGGCTCGCCGCCGAGCACCCGTGGTTGACCGTGACCTTCGCCGTCTCCGGCGACGACCTGTCCGACCTGGAGCAGGGCGACGTCGGTGAGGTCGTCGCCCGGCACGGCCCCTGGACGAGCCGGGACGTCTACGTCGCCGGGCCGGCGCCGATGGTCGAGGACACGACCACGCGGCTGGTCAAGGACGGCGTCCGGCCCGAGCGCATCCGCAGCGAGGTGTTCGCACCGAGCAGACTGGGCCCCAGTCTCGACGGAGAGGTGACCGAATGACCACCGAGCAGTCCGCACCGGGGCACCGGGAGCGCCGGCTGAGCCCGGGCGACGTCCGCGCCGTGGACTTCGCCCGCGGCACCATGCTGCGTCCCGGGTACAACGACGTCGAGGTCGACCGGTTCCTCGACCGGGTGGCCGAGGAGCTGGCCGCCCTGCACGCCGAGAAGGCGGAGCTGCGCGACGAGCTCAACGCCCTGCGCGAGCAGGCGGCCGACGTCCAGGAGGTGGCGCCGCCGAGCGAGCAGGCCGTGCGCATCCTCGCCACCGCGCAGCAGACCGCCGACAGCTACGTCGCGGAGGCGGAGGACTTCAGCCGGCAGATGACCGCCGACGCCCGCGCGCAGTACGAGGAGGCGCTGCGCCGGGCCCGGGAGAACGCCGGGCAGATCATCCAGGCGGCGCAGGAGGCCGCGGCGCGGATGGTCGGCGGCAGCGGGCAGCCGGTCCCGGCCGAGGCCGGGGAGCGGGCGACCACCCAGGACCTCGAGGACCAGGTCGCCTACCTCAAGGCCTTCGCGCAGGCCTGCCGGGTGCAGCTGCGGGCCTACCTGGAGGCCCTGCTCGTCGACGTCGAGACCGAGTGGGGCAAGGCCGACCCGGCGTCGCTCCAGCAGCTGCCGGCGCGCGGCCCGGGGGCGCGGACGGAGACCCCGGCGATCTCGCGGAACGTCGCCCGTGAGGTGCCGCTTGACGACAGCACCAGCGAGCACCGGCAGGTCAGCGGGGGCGAGGGGGGCGGGGTCGTCAGCCGGCGCACCTGAGCGCGCCTCAGGCGGCGAGGGCGAGCACCAGCCAGGCGCCGCCGCCCACGACCGCGAGGACGACGGAGAGCACGTACGCGGCCACCCAGCCGAACCCGCGGACCGGGCGCCCCTCCGCGGGCACGAGGCGCCGCAGCTCGAGGACCGGCGCGGGGTTGCGGCGGTACCAGCCGCTGACGGTGACGTCCTGGTCGAGCAGGTCCGGTGCCCGCAGCAGGCCGAACAGGCTGCGGGCGAAGGGCCACGGCTGCTGGTAGAGCACCGGGACGAAGCCGGAGTCGTCCTGGACGACGAGGTCGGGGGAGAAGACGTAGCCCGGGGTGCCGCGCCCGATGACGCGTCCCCGCACCTCGACGGGCAGCCCGCTCACCGGGCCGGCGTCGAGGCGGGGGAGCAGCCCGGCCACCCGCGGCACCGGCACGGCCGCGCGCAGCGGACGCTGCAGCGACGTCCGCAGGAACAGCGTGACCCCGAGCACCGTCGCGGCCTGCGCGAGCAGCAGGTACGCGTCCTGCGACCACGCCACCAGGCCCATGACGAGCGCGGCCACCGGCGCGTACCGCACCAGCAGCTCGGGGAGGAACCGCCGGCGGGCCCGGGCGAGGTCGGGTCCCTCGCACGACGACTCGACCTCCCGCGCGCTCCACTTCCGCGGCGCCCCGGGCAGGCCGCTGTCCTCCAGGGCCGCGATCCGCCGGACGACGAGCGGGTGCGTGGAGAACAGCTGGCTGAACCGCGCCCAGGGGTTGCAGGTGTCCCAGCGGTTGCAGGTGTCCCAGCGCAGCGCGCCGACCACCTCCCGCGCCTCCAGGCCCCGCTCGGCCGCGGCCAGCACGGTCGCTCCCTGTCGCTGGTCGGCGATGCCGAGGACCCCGGCCGCCCGCATCCGGTGCGCGTGCCGCTCCTCCTTGGCGGCGGCCCGCTGGGCGTCCTCGTCCTTGCCCTCGCGGGCCGCGGCGGCGCGGGCGGCCCGCTCGGCGTCCACCTGGCCCATGCCGTAGCCCACCGTGACCAGGGCGCTGCACAGGGCGTCGCCGTGCCCGGTCACCCGGCAGCTGTGGTGGTCGGCGGCCAGCTCCCGCGCCCGGCTCAGGGCGAGGACCACGAGCTGGGAGAGCAGGAAGCCGGCGTAGGCCACGATCGCCGGCACGACCGTGCTCTGGTTGCGGCTGTCCCGCAGCGCGAGGAAGGCGTAGTAGAGGACGAGCGGCACGGTCCCGGCGATCGCCATGACCAGGACGTCGTTCTGCCGGACGTGCCCGACCTCGTGGCTGACCACCGCGTCGAGTTCCCGCTCGTCGAGCCGCTCGAGCAACCCGCGGGTCACGTAGATCCGGGCGTTGCCCCGGGTGTGCCCGAAGGTGAACGCGTTGGGCGTGCCGTCGTCCACGACGCCGAGGCGCACCGGGGCCACCCCGGCCTCGCGGCAGCGGTGCGCGACGATGCCGGCGAGCCGCTCCGCGGAGGGCGCGCGACCGGTGTCGTAGCCGTCGCCGCGCCGGGGCAGCTCCGTGGCCGGGACGAGCCACGCGACGAGGTAGGGCGACAGCGCCCACTGCGCGGTCACCACGACGACCGCCAGCAGGAACGGCAGCCACACCGGGGCGCCCCACGCCACCAGCAGGGCACCGGCCGCGGCGAGCAGCGCCGTCAGCAGTCCGAGCGAGAGCGCCGAGCGGCCAGCACGTAGCCGGTCACGACGCCTCCGGGTCCTGGGAGCCGGGCCAGGAGACCACCGCCCCAGGACCCCGGCGAGGCGACGTCACCCGATCGGGCGAACGCCCACGTCACGGAGCGCGACGGCCGGAGGCATCCGCCAGTGTCGGAACATGATCGCCTCGATGCGCTCCCGCCGCCGCAGCCTGCCGGTCGTGCTCGCCGGACTGGGGGTGCTGACGGCCGTCTCCGCCTGCGCCGAGCGCGGCGGCGAGGCCGCGGCCCCGTCCTCGAGTGCCGGCCCGGCCGCCACCAGCCCGGCGGCCGAGGAGGCCGAGCTGAGCACCGAGGACGAGCTGGCCGCCGGGCTGCTACCGCCCGAGGCGTTCGGGCCGGACGCCCAGGTCCTCACCGTCGACGTCCGCCAGCTGGCCTCCTCGGGGACCGGCGGGCTGCCGCCCGGCGGGTCGATCACCCCGCCGGAGTGCGGGCAGAGTGTCGGGTCCACCCAGCTCACCCCGGAGGACTTCGGGGTCATGGTGGCGCAGACCGCCACCTCCTCCGCCGCGGTGACCGCCCAGGTGCTGGCCGAGAGCGAGCAGGTCGACGGCGAGGCGGCGCAGTTCGGCGAGCTGCTCGAGCAGTGCCCGGAGGTGACGGTGGCGGCACCCGACGGCTCGACGGCCACCGTCACGTTCAGCGACTTCGAGGTCCCAGCCCTCGGGGACGCCAGCGACGGGATCGCGTTCACCACCGCCGTGCAGGGGGCGGACGGCACCAGCATCACCGTGCCCTCGCTGATGGCCGTGGCCATCGACGGGCAGCGGGCGCTGTTCCTTCAGCAGACCGGCACGAACTCCGCGCCGCTGGACGAGGCCGCCTTCACCGGGCTGTTCGAGGACGCCTTCGCGGCCCAGCAGCAGGCCTGACCCTCGGTCAGCCGACGGGGGCGCCCTCGGGCTCGGCCAGCCGCCACGGCCGGACGACGGTCACCAGGACGGCGATCGCCACGAGGAGGGCCCCGACCACGACGGTGCCCATCGCGGCGGCGTCGTTGCCGAGCACGCCGACCAGCGGGGCCACCGAGGCGCCGACACCGAACTGGACGGCGCCCAGCAGCGCCGCCGCCGCGCCGGCCGACTCCCCGTGCCGGGTGAGCGCGAGGGCGGGCGCGTTCGGCAGTGCGAGGCCGCCGGCGAACAGGACCGCCCACAGCGGCACCACGACCCCGGTCAGCCCGCCGGTGTCGGTGAGCGCGAGCACGAGCAGCACCGCGCCGGCGACCGCGCCGGTCAGGATCCCCGCGACGAGAACCTGGGCGGAGCTCCAGCGGCGCAGCACGAGGGGGTTGAGCTGGGTGGCGGCGATCAGCCAGAACGCGCCGGCCCCGAACAGCAGCCCGAACTGCTGCTCGTCGAGCCCGAACTGGCGCTGGAAGACGAACGACGAGCCGGAGACGTAGCTGAACAGGCCGGCCATGGTCAGGCCCGCGACGAGGACCAGCCCCACGTAGGTGCGGTCGCGCAGCAGCCCGCGGTAGGTGCGCAGCGTCCCGGCGAGGCCCGCGCTGGACCGGCGCTCCACCGGCAGCGTCTCGCGCAGCGCCAGCGCCCCCACGGCGAGCAGCAGCAGGCCGTAGACGGCGAGCAGCACGAAGATCCCCCGCCAGGAGGTGAAGCGCAGCACCTCGCCGCCGATCGTCGGGGCCAGCACGGGTGCTGCGCCCAGGACCAGGAAGAGCCGCGACAGCATGGTCGCCGCCGGGCGCCCGGTGTAGAGGTCGCGGACGACGGCCATCGCGATCACCGCGCCGGCGGCGCTGCCCACGCCCTGCAGCACGCGCAGCACCCCGAGGACGGCGATGTTCGGCGCGACCAGCACCAGCAGCGAGGCCACCACGTACAGCGCCGTCCCGGCCAGCAGCGGCCGCTTGCGTCCCAGGGCGTCCGACACCGGCCCGAGCACCAGCTGGCCGAGCGCGAGCCCGACGAGGGTGCCGGTCAGTGTCAGCTGGATCGTCGCCGACGTCGTCCGCAGGTCGGCGGTGATCGTCGGCAGGGCCGGCAGGTACATGTCGATGGTGAGCGGGCCCACCGCGACGAAGGCGCCGAGGACCAGGGCCAGCAGCCCGCGGCCCATGGGCGGGGTCGCGGGGGCGAGGGTGGCCGGGGTCTCGCGGGTGGGGTCCTGGGTGGCGGTCACGGGGGTCCTTCGTCTCGGACGGCGTCGACACGGCCCTCGTCGGCCACGTACGACGTCGACAAGTCGGCCGGCCCGCCGCGCATTCCGCCCGTCCGCGCGTCGCCCTCGCCGTCCAGCGGTGGGCCAGGATGGGCGTCCCTCCGCCCGGCCGACCCCAGGAGTGCCCGTCGTGACCGCTGCCCCAGGATCCCCGTTGCCGGCGCCGATGGCGGTGCCGGCGTTCGTCGTCAAGCAGCAGGTGACGCTGGTGGTCAACCGCTACGAGGTCATCGCGGCCGACCCGGACGGCACCGAGACCCGCACGCTGGCCTTCGCCGAGCAGAAGCGCATGAAGCTCAAGGAGGAGGTCGTCTTCTACGCCGACGCGAACAGGAGCCGCCGGGTCTTCTCGTTCAAGGCGCGCCAGCGGCTCGACGTCCGCGCCGAGCACGACGTGTTCGACGAGCACGGCACCCCCCTCGGCACGTTCCGCAAGCGGTTCGGGGCCAGCCTGCTGCGCTCCACGTGGGAGCTCACCGCGCCGGGGATCACCGCCGTCGGCCGGGAGCGTCGCCCGCTCATCGCGATCCTGCGCCGGATCTGGGAGCTGATCCCGTACGTCGGCGAGGTGTGGATCCCGTTCGTCTTCCACTTCGACTTCGTCGACGCCACGACCGGGGCGACGGTGCTGGTCAGCGAGCGGCAGAAGAGCATCCGGGACCGCTACCTGGTGACGGTGCCCGACCCGCGGCTGGACTTCCGCGTGGCGGCGTCCCTGGCCGTGGCGCTGGACGCGCTGCAGAGCCGCTGACGCCCACCGGCGCGGGCGGTTGACCGTGTGATGGCCATCACCTAAGTTCCGATCGCTCGGGCGTCCGGGAAGCGCACTCGCGTTCGGATGCCGCACACGTTCCCGCACCGCAGGAGGACCGTTGCGCACATCGACCAGGACCCGTGCCGCCTCCCTCACCGCCGCGCTGGCGTTGCTGCTCAGCGCGTGCGGCAGGGACGACCCGGCAGCCGACGGCGGCGGCGGGCAGGCCGACGGCGAGGTGCAGACCGTCCAGGTGGGCATCATCCCGGTGAGCGACGTCGCGATCCTGCACCTCGGCCAGGAGCAGGGCTTCTTCGCCGACCGCGGCATCCGCCTGGAGTTCAACCTCGGCCAGGGCGGCGCCGCACTGGTGCCCGCCGTCGTGACCGGCGAGTACGCCTTCGGCTTCAGCGGGATCGTCTCGATCCTGCAGGCCCGCGAGCAGGGCCTCCCGGTCACCGCGATCGCGCCCACGTCGTGGAGCAACGGCCAGCAGGGACAGCACATCAACGCGCTCATGGCCAGCGACCCGGCCGTCCAGGACGCCGGCGACCTCGAGGGGAGGACGGTCGCCCTCAACATCCTCAACAGCCAGGTCGAGACACTCGCCCGCAACTCGATCGAGGTCGCGGGCGGCAACCCCGACAACGTCAACTTCGTCGAGATGTCGCTGCCCGACGCCGTCACCGCGCTGGGCAGCGGCCAGATCCAGTCCTTCGTGTGCGGCGAGCCGTTCTGCACCCTCGCCCAGGACGCCGGCGCCCGGGTCATCGCCGACGACTGGCTCGACCTGGTGCCCGACGGCATCGGCCTCTCCGGCGTCTACTTCTCCACGACCGACCAGATCGAGGCCGACCCCCAGCTGTTCGAGGGCATCCGGGCCGGCATCCTCGAGTCGCTGGACTACGCCCGCGAGCACCCCGACGAGTGGCGCGCGCAGATCCCCGAGTACACCGAGATCGACCCCTCGCTGGTGGCGCGGCTGACGATGCCGCTGTTCAAGTCCGACCTCACCGAGGAGGAGTTCCGGGCGGCGCCGGAGAAGGCCGCCGAGTACGGGATCCTGGACGGCGAGGTGCCCTCGATCGAGGAGTTCTTCTGGCAGCCGGAGAGCTGACTCCTTGACGATTGCAGTTCCCGTGCCGATCGGGGTGCCGGTCGGCACGGGAACTGCCTAGATTGCGTCGCAGCGGGGACGGTCGCGAGCAGACCCGTCGAGCGCGGGCCCGGCCGCACCTGACGGGTGGGCAGAGACCATGCTCGACGGGACCGACCGCCGGACGTCCGGACGCCGGTGGGCCGCAGGCTGCGGCGCCGTCCTCCTCCTGGCCGCCTGCACGGCGTCCCCCGCCGAGCAGGCCGAGGAGGCCGGTCCGGCTGCCGACTGCGGAACGGCGGAGCGGGCGGCCCCCGACCCCGACCGGCCGGTCGTCGGGCTCGACTTCCGGCTCGACGACGACCGCCGCACGGTGACCGGGACGGAGACGGTCGCCTTCACCCCCGACCGGCAGGTCGAGGAGCTGTGGTTCCGGCTGATCCCGAACGCCCCCCAGTCGGCCGGCCACGAGTTGCGGGTCGACGCGGTGCGGGGCGAGGACGTGGCCGGCGGCCGGCACGTCGACGCCGAGGCCGCGCCCGGCACCCCCGGGGGCCTCTACCGGGTCGACCTGCGGGCACCGGTCGAGGCCGGGCGGACGGTGTCGGTCGAGCTGGACTTCACGCTCCGGCTCACCACGGGCCGGACCCCGGCCGGCTTCGACCGGCTCGGCGTGGACGACGACGTCACCTGGTGGGCCAGCGGCTTCCCGCTGCTGACCTGGGAGCCCGGGCACGGCTGGGCGCGCGACCCGTTCAGCGAGATCAGCGGCGAGACGACGGCGGCCACGGTCGCCGACACGACGATCCGTGTCTCGGCGCCCGAGGAGCTCACCGTCGTCATGAGCGGCGCCCAGGAGCCGCCGCGGCCGGAGGCCGGCGGGCGCCGGGTGTGGGAGTCGCACGAACCGGTCGCCCGGGACGTCAGCGTGGCGGCGGGGGAGTTCGAGAGCGCGCAGGCGCAGGCGGGGGACACCACGGTGACCGCGGCCGTGCTGCCCGGTGCGGACACCTCCGCCGAGGAGCTCGCCGAGGACACCGCCGCGGCGATCACGCTGCTGGAGGCCCGCTTCGGGCCCTTCCCCTACCCGACCCTCACCGTGCCGCTGGTCTCCGACGGCCGGGACGGCGGCGGCGAGGAGTATGCCTCGTCGATACTGCTGGGCAGTGCGAACTTCGGCCTGGTCGTGCACGAGGTCGCCCACATGTGGTTCTACGGCATGGTCGGCAACTCCCAGTTCCGCGACCCCTGGCTCGACGAGGCGTTCGCGACCTACGCCGAGACCGTCGCCGACGACGGGGGCCACGACGAGGACGACCTGGACCGCGGCGGGGACGTCGCCGGCACGATGGCCGAGTTCGCCGACCAGGACGACTACGAGCGCCGGGTCTACTCGAAGGGCGCCGCTGCGCTGCTGGCGGCCCGGGACGCGGCCGGGGCGGCGGCCTTCGACGAGGCGGTCCGCTGCTACGTCGACACCCAGGCGTGGACCATCGCCCGGCCCGAGGACCTCGTCCGCGCCCTGGCCGGTCTCCAGCCGGCCGTGGACGTGCTGGTCGAGGCCGGGGCGCTGGACCGCGCGGACGTGGAGGCCGCCGGGAGGTGACCGGCACGGCACCGGGTCCGGCGCCGGCGTCGGGGGGATCAGGCCGGTGCGGGCGCCGGCGGCGCGTACAGGTCCAGCGGCGGGGTGCCGGGGTAGCCGACGGTGAGCCGGCCGCGGGTCCGCTGCTCGCCACGGTGCCCCTGGTACGCCGCGACCGGCCCGACGGCCCGCCCCGCCGGCAGCAGGCTCCGGTGCTCCAGGTAGTCGAAGACCGCCAGCGGTGCCGGTGAGACGTCCAGCCGGCGCAGCTGCCCGGCCACGGGGTGCTCGCCCAGCTGCAGCTCGCCGGAGGCGGGCCCGATCCCGAGCCGCAGCCGGCCGGCCATCGGCACCCGTGTCTCCACCAGCTGCCCGTCGCGCTCGCTGTACACGACCGCGGGCCGGCGGTCGGGGAGGACCGGCCCGGCGGCCCGGACGGTCAGGGACAGCAGCGCGGCCCCGCCGTCGGCCACGGCCACCCCGCGGGTCGTCCGGTGCTCGGTGAAGTCCATGTCGGCGACGAACTTGGGGAACCCCCACAGCGTGGCCCCGGCGTCCCGGGCCTCGGCGGTGGTCACCGGCAGGTGCAGCACGAACAGCGGCAGCCGGCGGCGCAGCAGCGGCAGCACCCGCGGCGCCGGGCCCCGGGTCACCACGGCCGCGACCGAGAGCTCGCCGTAGGGGGCCAGGAGGCCGGGCGGGTCGTCGGCGGTGGTCACCGCGCGGTAGCGGAAGGCGGTCACCGACAGCAGGGCTCGTCCGTCGGCCCAGCGGACCGGCCGCAGGGGACCGGCGGGCAGGGCGGCGGCGACCGCCGCGTAGGAGGCGGTGTGCACCGACGCGATACAGGCGTTGTCGGAGTAGCGCAGCGGCAGCCGGAACGACCGGTCGCCGATCCGCACCTCCGGCGTCGGCCCGGCCCACCCGTCGGGGTCGTCCCGGTGCGTCACGGCGGCTCCCTCCGGCGGCTGCCCCCAGCCTGCCCGGCCGCGCCGCCGTGTCCAGTGGGCTCGGTCGCCGTCTCGTTGTTCACCCGCCGGGCGCCCGCCGGATGCCGGTCGTTCGCCTGTCCGTGACCCGGCCGGGCAACGGTGAGGGCACCTTCGGGTGCTCGAGAGGGAGCGGCGGGTGGCGGAGAAGCGACGGTGCCTCGTCCTGGCCAACCAGACCCTGTGCGGCGAGGGGCTCATGAACGCCGTCCGGCGGCGGATCGCCGACGCCGAGCACGAGTTCCTCGTCGTGGTGCCGGCCACGCCGCTGAGCGACCAGCGCCCGGCGCCGGGCAAGGACCCCGAGGACGGCGTGCTGGCGGCCTCGCAGCGCGCCTTCGCGCTCGCGCAGCAACGGCTGGACCGGGCGCTGGCGCAGCTCCGGGACCTCGGGGCGGAGGCCGCCGGCGAGGTCGGCGACCCGGACCCGCTGGTGGCCGCGACCGCGGCACTGGCCCGCTTCCCGGCCGACTCGGTCATCGTCTCGACGCTGCCGCTCGGCCTGTCCCGGTGGCTGCGCCGGGACCTGCCCGGGCGGCTGGAGCGGGCCGCCCGCCTGCCGGTCGAGCACGTGGTGGAGGCCGACCCTCCCCGCGGCTGATCCCCGTGTGCGACGGCAGTCCGACGCCCCGTCGTGGGCGTGATCTCCCCCCGGCGGAGGAAACCGAGGCGTCCGGCTCGCGTCTGGGGTGGAGTGCGGCGCCCCCGCGGCCGATGCCATGGACGTGGTGGAGCACGCCCCGGACGCGCAACGACGCGCGCGCAGCCGCCAGCGCACCGACCGGTCGCTGCGGGTGGTGCGCGTGGCCGCGGCCGTGCTCGGGGCGACCTACGCGGCGTCGCTGGTCACCTCGGCGCTCGGGGCCACCGGCCGGCTCGCCGTCCTGGCCGGGAACGGGAAGCTGGTGTTCCTCGCCGGGCTGGCCGCGCTGCTGGCGGTGCGGGCGACCGTCTCGCCCCGGGACCGGGGTGCCTGGCTCTGCTTCGCCGCGGCGGTGGCCTCCTACCTGACCGGCGCCCTGCTGCACCAGGTGCACTACGCGGACCTGCCGGTCGTGCCGCGGCCCTCCTGGGCCGACCTCGGCTGGATGGGCCTGTACCCGTTCGCCTACGTCGGGCTGTTCCTCCTGCTGCGGGCCCGGGTGCGCCGGCTGACGTCGAGCATGTGGCTGGACGGCGTGGTCAGCGGGCTCACCGCCGCGGCGCTGGGGGCGGCGCTCGCGCTGGGCGGGCTCCTGCGGATGGCCGAAGGTCCCCCCGCGGCCGCCGTCACCGCGGCGGCCTACCCGGTCGCCGACCTCCTGCTGCTCGTGCTCCTCGCCGGCGCACTGGCGGTCGTCGGGCGCGGCGCCGGCGGCGTGTGGTGGTGGCTGACCGGTGGCATGGCGCTGTTCGTCGTGACCGACACCGTGTACGCCTACGAGATCGTCCACGACTCGTTCACGCCCGGCTCCGCGCTGGACGTCGGCTGGGGGCTGGCCTTCGGCTGCTTCGGGCTGGCCGCCTGCTACCCGCCGCGCCGGGGTGCCACCAGCCGGCTGGAGGGGCTGGGCGCGCTCGCCGTCCCGGGCGTCTGCTCGCTCGTCGCGCTCGGGCTGCTCTTCGCCGGCTACTCGCAGGCCAACGACCGGCTGGCCGGGGTGCTCGCGCTCGGCGCGGTCCTGGCCGCCCTCGCCCGGACCGCCCTCACCTTCCGCGACGTGCGGGCGCTGGCCGACAGCCGCCGCCAGGCCCGCACCGACGACCTCACCGGGCTGCCCAACCGTCGGCACGTGTTCGAGGCGATGGCCGGCGTCGAGGCGCACCTGGCCGCCGGCGGGACCACCGCGGTGCTCGTCGTCGACCTCGACCGGTTCAAGGAGATCAACGACTCCCTCGGCCACGCCGTCGGCGACGGGTTGCTGCGCGAGGTGGGGCGGCGGATGTCCGCGCAGCTGCGTGGCGGCGACCTGCTCGCCCGGCTCGGCGGCGACGAGTTCGTCGTGCTCGCCGACGACCTGGACGACACCGGCGCCCTCGCCCTCGCGGCCCGGCTGTGCGGGGCCCTGCAGCAGCCGATCCGGCTGGGCGGGATGGCGCTGCCCGTCGACGCCAGCGTGGGCATCGCCGTCGGCCCGCAGCACTCCCGGTCGGCCGAGGAGCTGCTGCAGATGGCCGACCTGGCCATGTACTGCGCCAAGAGCACGCGCAGCGGCGCCGCCGTCTACGACGAGGAGCGGCACGGCGAGGGCCGGCACCGGCTGGAGGCCGTCGAACAGCTGCGCCGGGCGATCAGCGGCGGCGAGCTGGTGCTGCACCACCAGCCCAAGCTGACCCTGGCGACCGGCCGGGTCGACGGCGTGGAGGCACTGGTGCGCTGGCAGCACCCGACGCGCGGGCTCCTGCACCCGGACGCCTTCATCGACCTGGCCGAGTCCGCCGGGTTGATGTCGGAGCTGACGACGACGGTCGTCGACCTGGCCCTCGCCCAGCGCCGCGCCTGGGCCGACGCCGGCCGCGAGCTCACCGTGTCGGTCAACGTCAGCCCCTCGGACCTGGTCTGCGAGCGATTCCCGGACGCGGTCGCCCGGCTGCTCGACCGCCACGGCGTCCCGGCGGACGCGCTGGTCCTCGAGGTGACCGAGAGCCTGCTCGTGCAGGACCGGGAGCGGGCCGTCGGCGTGCTCACCCGGCTGCGCGAGGCCGGCGTCGGCGTCTCCATCGACGACTACGGCACCGGCTACTCCAGCCTGGCCTACCTCGCCGTGCTCCCGGTGACCGAGCTCAAGCTGGACCGCAGCTTCGTCGCCGCGCTGACCGGCAGCCCGCGGTCGGCGGCGATCGTCACCTCGACCCTGCAGCTGGCGCACGCCCTGGGCCTGTCGCTCGTGGCCGAGGGCGCCGAGGACCAGGCCACCGTGGACGCCCTGGCCGCCCTCGGCTGCGACGTCGTGCAGGGCTTCCACCTCAGCCGGCCGCTGCCTGCGGACCGCCTCGAGCAGTGGCTCGACGAGTGGCGGCCCGCGGACCTGGTCGGCTAGCCCGGGAGCGGGAAGACCAGCAGCGAGCTGGACGCCGTGGCGACCGTCCGCCCCTCGGCGTCGCGCACCTCGCCCTCGGCGAACGCCACCCGCCGGCCCGGCTTGACCACCGTGCCGACGGCGGTGAGCGGCCCACTGGCCGCGTGCACCGACCGCAGGTAGTTGACCTTGATCTCGATCGACGTGTAGCCGGTGCCCCGGGGCAGGGTGGAGTGCACTGCGCAGCCGGCCACGGTGTCGAGCAGCGTGCACACGAGGCCCCCGTGGACGACGCCGATCGGGTTGTAGGCCGACTCGTCGACCGCGCAGCGGAACTCCACCCGCCCCTCGGTGACCGCCACGACGTCCATGGCGAACAGCCGGGCGATCGGCGGCGGGGGCAGGACGCCGTCGCGGATGGCCTCCAGTGTCTGCAGGCCGCTGCGCTCCAGGGCGCCGGCCGCCACGACCCGCGGGTCGTGCCAGCTCACCGTGCGCGAGCGCGGCTCGCCCCAGGCGGCGGGGGAGGGGGTCCCGGTCTCCTCGATCGTCACCGGTCTAGGTTCGCACATCGAACCCAGCGGTGGTGCAGACGACAGCGGGCGGGGACCCCGAAGGGTCCCCGCCCACTGTCGCCCACCGCCCCGGCCGGAGGAGGCCGGGGTCCTTCTTCAGCTCTTCGGCCGGGCGCCGGCGCGCAGGGCGCCGAGCAGGTCGTGGTTGAGCCGGGAGATGGTCTCCATCGAGATGCCCTTCGGGCAGGACGCGGAGCACTCGCCGATGTTGGTGCAGCCGCCGAAGCCCTCGCGGTCCTGCTGGGCGACCATGTTCACCACGCGCTCGTTGCGCTCGGGCTGACCCTGCGGCAGCAGCCCGAGGTGGGTGACCTTGGCCGCGGTGAACAGCATCGACGACGCGTTCGGGCAGGCCGCGACGCAGGCGCCGCAGCCGATGCAGGTCGCGGCGTCGAACGCGGCGTCGGCGTCCTTCTTCGGCACCGGCACCGAGTGCGCCTCGGGGGCGGTCCCGGTCGGGACGCTGATGTAGCCGCCGGCCTGGATGATCCGGTCGAACGCCCGCCGGTCGACGGCGAGGTCCTTGATCACCGGGAACGGCGTCGCGCGCCACGGCTCGACGGTGATCGTGTCGCCGTCCTTGAACGACCGCATGTGCAGCTGGCACGTGGTGGTCTGCTGCGGACCGTGCGCCATCCCGTTGATCATGACGCCGCACATGCCGCAGATGCCCTCGCGGCAGTCGTGGTCGAAGGCCACCGGGTCGTCGCCGTTCTGGATGAGCTGCTCGTTGAGCACGTCGAGCATCTCGAGGAACGACATGTCGGGGGAGATGTCGGCGACCTTGTAGGTCACCACCTTCCCCTTGTCGCGCGGGCCGTTCTGCCGCCAGATGCGCAGGGTCAGCGTCATGCCGCGCTTCTCGCTCGGCGTACCCGTGGCGCCGGCGGTGCGGATGGCGCCCTGGTCGGTGACTGTCACTTGTAGCTCCGCTGGGCGAGGTGGACGTACTCGTACTCGAGGGCTTCGCGGTGCAGGACCGGCGGAGCGCCTTCCGGCGTCCACTCCCACGCGGCGACGTAGGCGAAGTTCTCGTCGTCGCGCAGGGCCTCTCCCTCGGGGGTCTGGCTCTCGGCGCGGAAGTGGCCGCCGCAGCTCTCGTTGCGGTGCAGCGCGTCGACGCACATGAGCTCGGCGAGCTCGATGAAGTCGGCGACCCGGCCGGCGTGCTCGAGGGTCTGGTTGAAGGAGCCCTCGGTGCCGGTCACCTTCAGGTTGGTCCAGAACTCCTGGCGGATCTCCGGGATCCGGTCCAGCGCCTTGCGCAGGCTCTCCTCGGAGCGCTCCATGCCGCACAGGTCCCACATCAGCTTGCCGAGCTCGCGGTGGAACGAGGCGGGGCTGCGGGTGCCGTTGATGCTCAGCAGCTTCTGCACCTGGGCCTGGACGCCCTGCAGCGCCTCGACGGCGGCCGGGTGGCTGTCGTCGATCCGCTCGAACGGCGCGTCGGCCAGGTACTCGGTGATGGTCGCCGGCAGCACGAAGTAGCCGTCGGCCAGGCCCTGCATGAGGGCGCTGGCGCCGAGCCGGTTGGCGCCGTGGTCGGAGAAGTTCGCCTCACCGATCACGAACATGCCGGGGATCGTCGACTGCAGGTCGTAGTCGACCCACAGGCCGCCCATCGTGTAGTGGACCGCCGGGTAGATCCGCATCGGCGTCTCGTACGGGTTCTCGCCCGTGATCTGGGCGTACATGTCGAACAGGTTCCCGTACTTGGCCTCGACGGCCGGGCGGCCCATCCGCTGGATGGCCTCGGCGAAGTCGAGGTAGACACCCAGCCCCCCGGGGCCGACGCCGCGGCCCTCGTCGCAGACGTTCTTGGCCTGCCGCGAGGCGATGTCGCGGGGGACCAGGTTGCCGAACGAGGGGTAGATCCGCTCGAGGTAGTAGTCGCGCTCGCTCTCGGGGATGTCCCGCGGGTCGCGGGTGTCGCCGCGCTCCTTGGGCACCCACACGCGGCCGTCGTTGCGCAGCGACTCGCTCATCAGCGTGAGCTTGGACTGGTAGTCGCCCTTGACCGGGATGCAGGTCGGGTGGATCTGGGTGTAGCAGGGGTTGGCGAAGTACGCGCCCCGCTTGTGCGCCCGCCAGATCGCCGTGGTGTTGGAGCCCTTGGCGTTGGTCGACAGGTAGAAGACGTTGCCGTACCCACCGGAGGCCAGGACGACGGCGTCGGCGAAGTGCGTGCTGATCTCGCCGGTGACCAGGTCGCGGGCCACGATGCCGCGGGCCCGGCCGTCGACGACGATCAGGTCGAGCATCTCGGTGCGGGCGTGCTGCTCGACGTTGCCGGCCGCGATCTGCCGCTCCAGCGCCTGATAGGCGCCGTACAGCAGCTGCTGGCCCGTCTGGCCGCGGGCGTAGAAGGTCCGCGAGACCTGGGTGCCACCGAAGGAGCGGTTGTCGAGCAGGCCGCCGTACTCGCGGGCGAACGGGACACCCTGGGCGACGCACTGGTCGATGATGTTGACGCTGACCTCGGCCAACCGGTGCACGTTGTTCTCGCGCGAGCGGAAGTCGCCGCCCTTGACGGTGTCGTAGAACAGCCGGTGCACGCTGTCGCCGTCGTTGCGGTAGTTCTTGGCGGCGTTGATGCCGCCCTGCGCGGCGACGCTGTGCGCGCGGCGCGGGCTGTCCTGGTACCAGAAGGACTTGACCTTGTAGCCGGCCTCGCCGAGCGTGGCGGCGGCCGAGCCGCCGGCCAGGCCGGTGCCGACGACGATGACGGTCATCTTGCGGCGGTTGGCGGGGTTGACCAGCCGGCCGCGGAAGCGGCGGGTGCTCCAGCGCTCGCCGATCGGCACGTCCATGGGTGCCTTGGTGTCGGCGATCGGGTCACCGACGGTGAAGAGGTCGAGTGGCATCGCGGTGGAGCTCCTCAGTCGATGATGTTGAAGAGGACGGAGAGCGGCACGAGGAGGAAGCCGCCGATGAGGACCACGGAGAACGCGAGCGCGAAGAGGTTCACGGTCTTCTCACGGCGCCGGTTGCTCTGGCCGAGGGTCTGCGTGGCGCTCCAGATCCCGTGCCGCAGGTGCATACCCAGCAGGATCAGCGCGATCGCGTACGCGATGACCACGATCGGGTTGGAGAAGCCGGCGACCACGCGGTCGTAGGGGGTCGTGCCCGGACCGTCCGGGTTCGCGACGCCGAGCGTCAGGTCCAGGATGTGGTAGATGATGAAGGCCAGGACGATCACGCCGCCCCAGCGCATGGTGCGCGAGGCGTAGCTCTGGGCCACCGGCTTCTTGGTGACGTACCCGTTGGGACGGGCGCGCTTGGCCTGGCGCCACAGCGAGATCGCCGCCCAGATGTGCGCGCCCACCGCGACCAGCAGGACCACCCGGATGATCCACAGCGTCGTCTGCGCCGGGACCGCCGGCTCACCGATCGTGCGGATCCACTCGGAGTAGTGGTTGAAGCCCTCGCGGCCCGTGAAGGCCTTGAGATTGCCGATCATGTGAGCGATCAGGTACAGCACCAAGATGATGCCGCTGATCGCCATCACGATCTTCTTGAAGACCGAACTGGTCTTCGCCGCCTTCGGGGTCCGGCGCTGACCCGGTTGCGTCACCGTTGCCACGTGTGCCAACGCTAGGTCGTTGCCGTTGAGACGGCCAAGTTAACGCGAGGTGACTCAGCTCTCGTAAGGGTGCCCTAACCGCGAAGAACCGCTAAGGTGCGCTCGGCCGCGCCGCTCGGAGCTGCCCGACCGGTGGTTCCCGGGCACCCCAGAGGGGGAGGACAACCACATGGTCGGACCCACCCGCGGCTTCCTCGGCCGCCGCCAGAACCGCGATCCCCGCCTCCCACCCGGGCAGTACGACGCCGGCCGGGACTGGCCGGTGCTCACCGCCGAGCCGACCCCGCGGATCGACCCCGCGACGTGGAGCATCACCGTCGACGGGCGGGTCGAGAACCCGACGACCTGGACCTGGGACGAGGCCCACAGGCTGCCCCGGTCGGAGTACCGGGGCGCCATCCACTGCGTGACGACGTGGTCGAAGTTCGACACCTGGTTCGCCGGGGTCAGCGTCGACACCCTGCTCGAGGCGGCCCGCCCGACCGCGGACGCGCACTTCGTCATCGCGACGTCGAAGACCGGGTACACCACCAACCTGCCGCTGGAGGACGTCACCGGTGGCAAGGCCTGGGTGGTGTGGGAGTACGACGGCGGTCCGCTGCCGACCGAGCACGGCGGCCCGGTGCGGCTGCTCGTGCCGCACCTGTACTTCTGGAAGAGCGCCAAGTGGGTCACCCGGCTGACCCTGCTGCAGCGCGACCAGCCCGGCTTCTGGGAGCAGAACGGCTACCACGACCGCGGCGACCCCTGGCGCGAGCAGCGCTACCAGGGTGACTGAGCTCCCGCACCGTCCGCAGGCGCCCAGCGGCGGCTGGCGGACGGCGACCGTGACCGACGTGGAGCACCCCCTCACGGACGCCGTCCGGCTGCGGCTCGACGTCGCCGACCGGGTCGAGCACATGGCCGGGCAGCACTACGTCGTCCGGCTCACCGCCCCGGACGGGTACCGCGCCCAGCGGTCGTACTCCGTGGCGTCGGCGCCCGGCGACCCGCAGGTCGAGCTCTTCGTCGAGCGCCTCCACGAGGGTGAGGTCTCCACGTACCTCGCCGACGTGGTGCAGCCCGGCGACCAGCTCGAGGTGCGCGGCCCGATCGGCGGCTGGTTCGTGTGGGACGGCGCGATGCCGGCGCTGCTGGTGGGTGGCGGCACCGGCGTGGTGCCGCTGGTGTCGATGCTGCGCACGGGGCACACCCTCGGCACGACCGACCGGCTGCGGACCGCCGTCTCCACCCGCACCCTGGCCGAGCTGCCCTACGCCCAGGAGCTGCTGGCGGCGGGGGCCCGGGTGGTCACCACCCGGGAGCCGCACGGCGGGCGCGCGGCCGGCCGGATCACCGCCGCCGACGTGGCCGACCTGTGGGAGCCGGGGCGGACGGCGTACGTGTGCGGGTCGCCGTCCTTCGCCGAGGCGGCCAGCCAGCTGCTCGTCGACACCGGTGTGCCGGCCGCCGACATCCGCGTCGAGCGGTTCGGCCCCAGCGGCTGAGGACCGCCCCGGGCGAGGGTGCCCCGGGCGGCCGCGGGGTGGCTCAGCCGCGGGCGACCTCGGTCAGGACCGTGCAGGCCTCGCGCTCGACGGCGAGCACCTCGGCGGCCAGGGCGGCGATCCGGTCCAGCTGCGCGCGCCGGTCGCCCTCGGACACGTCGAGGGCGTCGGTCAGCGCCCTCGCCCGGCGCGCGAGCTCCTGCAGGTCGGCCGCCGCCGCGCCGCCGCGCTCGAACAGCAGCTCCCAGCGGCGTTCGACCAGCTCCCGGTAGAGCGCCATCCCGCCGCTCACGGCCTCCTCGGCGATGCGGCTCCACAGCTCTCCGGCGCGGCGGTAGAGGCCGGCGCACTCCGCGGCCGCGGGGACGTCGAGGAGCCCGGCCGCCGCGTCGAGGAAGTCGGCGTAGAGCGGCCGGACGGCGCCCGGTGAGGAGTGGTCGGTGGTCAGGCAGTCGTGCAGCCGGCGCATCGCCGTGCCGAACGCCGGTCCGCTGCCGAACAGCCGCGCCCACCCGGTCCTGCGGCGCCGGTCGGCCACGGCGTCGGCCCACTTCGCCAGGCCGCGCAGGCCGAAGTTGCCGGCGAAGTCGTTCGGCATGACGTCCTCGGTGAGGTCGTGGACGGTCACCTCCAGCGCCGCGCGGACCGCCGGCGCGAGGGCGACCGGCGCACCGGTCGGCTCCACGACGACCATGCGGTGGCGGCTCTGCCGGTGGGCCGACCGCGCCGCGGTGAAGGCATCCTCGGGGAGCGCGTCGGGGGCCAGGCAGTCGTCGTCGAGCAGCACCGTGCCGTCGCGGCGGCCGAGCACGGTCACGTCGTGGGGCGCGCCGCCGGCGAGGTCGTCGGCCCACGCCTGGGCGGGGAGGGCGGCGCGGTCCACGGTGCAGACCGGCGTGCGCCCCGCGGCCAGCGCGGCGTCGAGCTCGCGGGCGGCCTTGGCCGCGCTGGTGGTCTCGACGACCCGGTGGCCGACCCCGGCCCGCTCCAGCGCGCCGACGACGAACGGGCGCGGGTGGATCCGCGGCACGATCGTCATCGTGGGCAGCGCGCCGGCGTAGGAGAACGAGAAGTACATGAACCCGATGCCGCCCGCGAGACCGGCGACGACCGGCTCGTCGAGCGGGCGGCCGTCGGTGTCGGCGACGACGCCGGCGGCCGCCAGCACCCGGGTGAGCACCGCGCTGTCGTGCAGCCGCCCGCCGCCCACCTCGGGCGGGGGTGCGGTGGCCGCCGCGGCGGCGCCGGTGAGGTTGCGGTGGGCGGTGGTGTAGCGCTCGCCGGTCCGGGCCATGCGGGCGCGGACGGCGGCCTTCAGGTGCTTCTGGCGGGTCATCGGGAGCTCCTCGGCGCGGCGTGGGTCCGGCCGACCCCACGCGTCACCCGGCCCGGCCGCTGCGAAGAGGCTCGTCTGCCGCAGGTCGAGCTCCCCGAGGACTTCGATCCCCTGCGCCCTCGCACGGCCGGAGGCGTGGGCAACCGGTCAGAGGGTCTGGCGTGGGGTACGCCGCCCGGTCAGGCTACCGCCCCGCCGGCCGCCGACCTCCCCGTGTCCGGGACGGCCGAGGCGCGGCGGGACAATGGGCCCATGCGCAGCGAGGTCGCCCCGGTCGAGTGCGTCGACGCGGAGCTCCGCGACCGGATGCTGCGCTGCTGGACCGAGGTGACCAACGCCGGCGGCGCGGTCGGCTTCGTCCCGCCGGTCACGGAGGAGGAGGTCGCGCCGTTCCTCGACGCCCTCGTCGCCCGGGTGAACGAGGGGCGCGAGATCGTCGCCCTGCTCCGGGTGGACGGCGAGGTCGCGGGGTTCGCCGTCCTGTCGCTGTCGGTCAGCCCGCTGCGGCAGCACTGGGCCACGGTGCTGCGGGTGCAGGTGCACCCCAGCCGGCAGGGGCAGGGGCTCGGCCGGGTGCTGATGACCGGCGTCCACGACATCGCACGGCAGCGCGGCCTGGAGTTCCTGCACCTGACCGCGCGCGGCGGCACCGGGCTCGAGCAGTTCTACAAGGGCCTGGGCTACACCGAGTTCGGCCGCATGCCCGGTGCCATCCGGGTCGCGCCCGGTGACGACCGCGAGGAGATCCACCTGACCTGCCGGCTGTAGCGGACCGGCCGGGGCTTGTCGGCGGGCCCGCTCCCGCCGGACCCTGCTGGGGAAGACCTCGGGGAGGTGGCCGTGCCGGCGCTGCAGGGGTTCCACCACGTCAAGCTCCCGGTCAGCGACGTCGCCCGCAGCCGGGACTGGTACTGCAAGGTCCTCGGGCTGGCCGTCGACCTGGAGTTCGTCGAGGACGGCGTCCTGATGGGGGTGGCGCTGCGGGACGGCGGCCGCACGCTGGCGATCGCCGTCCGCCACGAGCCCGAGCGGGCCGCAGCCCTGGCCGGGTTCGACCCCCTGGCCCTCGGCGTCCCGGCGCGGGAGGACCTCGTCGCCTGGGGACGACGGCTCGACGACCTCGGCGAGCCGCACGGCGAGATCGTCGAGGGGCACGGGCTCTCGCTGCTGCCGGGACTGCACGACCCGGACGGCATCGAGGTCCGCTTCTACACCCTGCAGCCGCCGGACGGCTGACCGCCGGGCGCCGGCTCAGGCCAGCGGGTCGCGGCCGCCGATCGTCCCGTCGGCGGCGAGCACGCCGAGGCGGGCGAACAGCTCCTCGGCGTACCAGCCCTCCTCGGCGGTCCGCCGGACGACGTCGACGTGCGGCGCGCGCGCGTGGGCGAAGGCGTTGAGCGCGGCGGAGGAGTCCCAGACGCTGAACGTGCCCTGCAGGCCGAGGGGCGCCTCACCGATGCCGAGGGCCAGGCGCAGCCCGGGGCTGGCGTGCAGGTCGGCGGAGACCGGCGGGACGGCGCGCCAGAAGGCCACCGCCTTGCGCGGGGTGAGCCGGGCGCGGGTGACCGCGGCGACCGGGCCGTCCCAGCGCTGCGGCCACGGCCGGCCGAACGGCTCCTCCCTCGACCAGCGGCCGCGGGAGGTGAGCGGGCGCAGCCGGGCGGTCCACTGCTCGTCGGCGATCCGCTGCCAGCGAGCGACGAGGGGGTCGGCCGCGAACGCGTCGGCCGCGCGGGCGTCGTCCCACACCGCGAGCAGCGCCCAGCGGCGGGGGTCGGCGTCCCGGAGGGTGAACGTGCGCCCGGACCCGGTGCCCAGCAGCTTGGCGAAGCGCAGGCCGGGGGTGCGGCGCAGCGGACGGCGGTCGGCGGCCATCCGCACCAGGGCCGCGGGCACCGCCCGGCGCGGTACGCCCCACACGTGCAGGCTGGCCACCCGTCGCGACGTCACGCCTCGATCCTCCCCGCGCCGCCCCCGGCGCGCCCGTCCCGGACGTGTGGACCCGCAGGTCGGCGGGGTAGCCCCGGCGCGGTCCTGCCGGCACTCGAGCAGCCGGGCGGGCGGCGGGCCGCCGGACAGGGAGGCCGCCGTGGCGCAGTCGGTGCGGGAGCAGCTGGGGGAGACCGACGCCCCCGCCGAGGACCAGGTCGCCCTGGCCTTCGACCGGATCGTCGACGAGGGCGCTCAGCGGCTGCACCGCTCCTGGCGAGAGGTGCTGACGACCGGGCTGGCCGGCGGGCTGGAGGTCGCCACCGGCGTGGTCGCGCTGCTCGCCGTCTACACCGAGACCGGCAGCCACCTGCTGGCCGGCCTGGCGTTCAGCATCGGCTTCGTCGCGCTGATGCTGGCCAAGAGCGAGCTGTTCACGGAGGGCTTCCTGGTCCCGGTCACCGCGGTGGCCGCGGGGCGGGCCGGCCTGGGCCAGCTGGGCAAGCTGTGGGCGGGCACGCTGGTCGCCAACCTCGTCGGCGGCTGGCTGGTGATGTGGTTGGTCGTGCACGCCCTGCCGAGCCTGGGGACGGCGGCGATCGAGTCGGGCCGGACCTTCGTGGAGGCCCCGCTGGACCTGCGGGCGGTCTGCCTGGCCGTGCTGGCCGGGGCCTTCATCACCCTGATGACCCGGATGCAGCACGGCGCGGCGTCCGAGGCGGGCAAGCTCGCCGCGGCGGTCGCCGGGGCGTTCCTGCTGGCGGGGCTCGTCCTGTTCCACTCGATCCTCGACTCGCTGATCCTGTTCGGCGCGCTGCACGCGGGAGCGCCATACGGCTACGGCGACTGGCTGGCCTGGTTCTGGTACACGACGCTGCTCAACGTCGCCGGCGGGCTGCTGGTGGTCACCTTTCTGCGGCTGGTGCGCAGCAAGGAGCTCATCCAGCGCGAGCGGGCGGCCCACGCCGGCTGACGACGCCGTCCGCCGAGCCTCCCGCGCGGGAGGGCTCGCAATCGCCATGCTGTCGCCCGTGATCGAAGTCGACGGCCTCACCAAGCACTACCGCGACCGGGTGGCCGTCGACGACCTCACCGTCCGCATCCAGCCCGGCCGGGTGACCGGGTTCCTCGGCCCCAACGGCTCGGGCAAGACGACGACGATGCGCTGCGTTCTCGGGCTGACCCGCCCCACCGCCGGGACGGCGACCGTGCTCGGCGTGCCCTACCGGCAGCTGGACCACCCGATGCGCCGGGTCGGCGCGCTGGTCGACCCGCGGGCCCGCCACCCCGGGCGGACGGCGTACGCGCACCTGGCCGTCCTGGCGCAGAGCAACGCCCTGCCGATGCGCCGGGTCGACGAGGTGGTCGAGCTGGTCGGCCTGGGCAGCGTGGCGCACGAGCGGGTGCGCGGCTTCTCCCTCGGCATGGGGCAGCGGCTGGGCATCGCGGCGGCGCTGCTCGGCGACCCGGAGGTCCTGCTGCTCGACGAACCGGTCAACGGCCTGGACCCGGAGGGGATCCGCTGGGTGCGCGGGCTGCTGCGCGGCCTGGCCGCCGAGGGCCGCACGGTGCTGGTCTCCAGCCACCTGATGAGCGAGATGGAGGACACCGCCGACCACCTCGTCGTCCTCGGCCGCGGCCGGCTGCTGGCCGACGTGTCGATGGCCGACCTGCTCGGCGCGCACGCCGCCGTCCGGGTGCGCAGTCCGGAGGCGCCGCTGCTGTCGGTGGCGCTGCGGGAGGCCGGCGCGCACGTCTCCCTGGAGCTGGACGGGGCGCTCCGGGTCGAGGGGCTGGGCCTGACCGAGGTCGGCGACGTGGCGTTCGACGCGCGGGTGCGGGTGCACGAGCTGACCCGGGTGGTGGCCTCCCTGGAGGCGGCCTACCTGGCGCTGACCGGCGAGGACGTCGAGTACCGGGCGGGTGTGGCGTGAGCCCCACCGGGACGAGGCGGGGCGTGCCGGTGCGGGCGGTGCTGCGCAGCGAGTGGACGAAGCTGCGCTCGGTCCGCTCCACGTGGTGGTGCACGGTGGTCTACCTGCTCGTCGTGGCGGCCTTCGGCTGGCTCGCGGCGGCGAGCACGGCGTCGTCGGTGCGCGCCGACCTCGCGGTGGGCGTGGCGCTCACCGGCTTCGGGTTCGGCCAGCTGGTGCTCGTCGTGCTCGGCGTGCTGGCGGTCTCGGCGGAGTTCGCGACCGGGTCGGCGCTGGTCTCGCTCACCGCGGTGCCGCGGCGCACCCGGCTGCTGGCCGCCAAGACCGTCGTCGTCACGGCGTGGGTGGTCCTGCTCAGCGCCGTGCTCGCGGTCTCCTGCTGGCTGGCCGCCCGCACGCTCACCGCCGTCCCCGGCGGCGTGCCGCTCACCGACCCCGCGGTGCTGCGCGCGCTCGGGCTGCAGGTCGCCTCGGCGGCGCTGGTGACGGTGCTGGCGGTGGGCCTGGGTGCGGTGCTGCGCTCGACCGCCGGCGGGGTCGGGCTCGGAGTCGCGCTGGTCTTCATGCTCCCGCCGATCCTCGCGCTGGCCGGCGGTGCGGTCGCCTCCCGTGCCTCGCAGGCTCTCCCGGCGCTGCGGGTGGGGGAGGACCCGTTCCTCGCCGTCCCGACGAGCTGGCCGGTCGGGCTGGTGGTCTGCGGGGCGTGGGCGGTGGGCGCCTGGGCGATCGGCGCGGTGCTGCTCGAGCGCCGCGACGTCTAGCCCCGGGCGGCCGCGCGGATCGCCGACAGGTACCGGGCCGTGGCCAGCCGCTGCACGACCGTGCTGACCGGGCCGCCCAGGCGCGCGAGCGGAGAGGCCAGCCGGGCGAACACCCGCAGGCCGAACACCACCTCCCCGCCGGGCGTCCGGCGGACGACGAACGCCTCCTCGCCGCTCTCCGGGTGACCGGGCAGCGTCCCGTAGGCGAAGCCCCGCTCGTCCCCGGTGGTCTGCGCCCAGACCACCCGGCAGGGGATGTCGTAGCCCAGCCGCGGCAGGCCGGCGGTCAGGACGACGACGGTGCCGGGCTGGGACGCCGGTCCGGTGGCCCGCACCCGCAGGCCCACGCCGCGCTGCGCCCGCCAGTCGAACACCGCGGCGACGGCCCGCTCGAAGACGTCGGGGCCCGAGCCGACGACCACCGAGCGCTCCACGTGGTCGTACCCCGCCGGCAGGTCGGCGTGCCGTGTCGCGCCGACCTCGGGATAGGTCAGCGGGGTGGTGGCGTACGCGGCCGGGTCGGCGGCGCGGAGGAGGGCCATCAACGGAGCTCGCCGTCGGTCACCCGGTCAGTCTGCCGTGCCAGGGCCCGGCGACCGCCTCCGCACGGCTCTCCGGCGCGACCGGGCTGCCCGCGCGCCTCCACCGGGCGACGGTCACCGGCCGGGCCGCAGCGCTGCTGCTGTTCGGCGTGGTCTCCGGCTCCCCCGCCGACGCGGTCGCCTCCGTGCTGCGCCTGCCCGGCGGGGAGGAGGCCGGCCGGGCCGAACTGGTCCTCGCCAGAGGGGTGAGCCGGGCGCGCCGGCGGGGTAGGGGGCTCGTGGTGACGGCGGCCGCCTCGGCGCTGCTGCCGACCGCCGCCGGGCTCAGCACCGGCGTCATGGCGGCCGCCGTCCGCGGGGACGCGGGGCTGGTGCTGCGGCAGGTCGGGGCGCTGCCGACCGAGGCCCTGAGCGCCGCGGCACCGATCGGGCTGGTGCTGCTGACCGCCGTCCTCTGCCTCGCGGCGCCGGCCGGCGTCCGGCGCCGGGACGTCCCGGCGGAATCCCGTAGGTTGGGCTCACTGTGCTGCCCGCCGTCACCGCCACCCGCTACGTCACCCCGCTGCGCGAGGGTGGCTCGCTGCCCGGGCTCATGGAGGCCGACGACCTCGGCACCTACGTGGTCAAGTGGCGGGCCGCCGGGCAGGGCGTGAAGGTCCTGGTCGCCGAGGTGGTGTGCGGCGAGCTGGCCCGCGCGCTGTCGCTGCCGGTGCCGGCGCTGGTCACCGTGGACGTCGCCCCCGAGCTGGCCGTGGGGGAGCCCGACCCGGAGGTGCAGGAGCTGCTCCAGCGCTCGGCCGGGACCAACCTCGGCCTGGACTACCTGCCGGGCGCGCTGGACTTCGAGGCCGGCGTCGCCTCGGTGGAGCCGGAGCTGGCCGGCCGGGTGCTGTGGTTCGACGCACTCGTGGGCAACGTCGACCGCTCCTGGCGCAACCCCAACATGCTCTTCTGGCACGGCCGGCTGCAGCTGATCGACCACGGCGCCGCGCTCACCTTCCACCACCACTGGCCCGGTGCCGCGGCCGCGGTCGCCCGGCCCTACGACGCGGGACAGCACGCGCTGGTCGAGTGCGAGCCGCAGGTGGCCGACGCCGACGCCGCCCTCGCGCCGCGGGTCACCCGGCCGGTGCTCGAGGCGGTGCTGCGGCAGGTGCCCGACGAGTGGCTGGAGGGGCCGACGCCGGAGGAGGGCCCGGACGCCGTCCGCGCCCGCTACGCCGACCAGCTGCTGGCGCGGCTGGCCGCCCGGGACGCCTGGCTGCCGCCGCTGGTGGCCACCGCGGCCGCGGGCGGGTCCCGCCGCCGGACGCCGCGCGGGGAGAACCGGCCGTCCTGGCTGGGTCCGCCGCCGCCGGAGGGGGTCACCCAGCGATGAGCCGGGAGACCTTCGAGTACGCGGTGCTGCGGGTGGTCCCGCGCGTGGAGCGGGGCGAGTCGCTCAACGCCGGGGTGCTGGTCTACTGCCGGCAGCGCGACTACCTGGGGTCGCGGGTGCACCTCGACGTCGACCGGCTGCGCGCGCTGGACCCCACCGCCGACGCCGATGCGATCCGCGGGGCGCTGCAGGCTGCCGCCGACGTCTGCGCGGCCGACCCCGCGTCCGGCGCGGCCGGCCGCGAGGCGCTGGGGTCGCGGTTCCGCTGGCTGACCGCGCCGCGCAGCACCGTCGTCCAGCCGGGGCCGGTGCACACCGGGCTGACCGAGGACCCGGCCGCCGAGGCCGACCGGCTGCTGCGGCTGCTCGTGCTCCCCGTCCAGGCCTGACCGTCGTGGTCCGGGGGCGCGCGGTGGCCGCCCACGGCGCGGCGCTGCTGGCCGCGACCTCGGCACTGGTCAGCGCCTACTGGACCGCCGGTGGCACCGCGCTGCTGGCCACGGTCGGCGGCGGCGTGGAGGAGCTGGCCCGGGAACGGAGCGCGGCCGCGGTCGCCGTCGGGGCGCTCACCGTCGTGCTCAAGCTGGCCGGCGGTGCCCTGGCGCTGGCGCTCGTCCGGCCGTGGGGCCGGCGGCTGCCCGGACGGCTGCTGCGCGGGACCGCGCTGCTCGGCGGCGCCCTGCTCGCGCTCTACGGCGGCGTCCTGGTGCTCGTCGGCGGGCTCGCGCTGGCCGGCGTGTTCGGCCCGCTGCCATCCGATCCCTCCCCGCTGCGCTGGCACGTCGCGCTCTGGGACCCGTGGTTCTTCCTGTGGGGCGTCCTGCTGGTGGCCGCCGCCCTGCCGGTGCGGCGCGGCCCCCGGCCCCTCCCCGGACCGGGGAGGGGTGAGGACGGCGGCAGCGCCTGACCCCGCCGCGCGCCGATCCCGCTCCCGGCGTCTCCTCGGACGCATCCGGGGGGCGGCGGTGCCCACCAACGGGTGAGTGTGCCCGCCGGCGCTCCAGTCGGCGCCCTCGCGTGCCGACGAGACCCGAGAACGAGTCTCGTGCGGTGAGGGAGTGTCATGACCCGGTTGCGACAGGTCGCGGTCCGGCTCGGCCTGGTGCTGGTGCTGCTCGTCGTGGGCGGTGCGGCCACCCTGGCGACCGCGCCCCCCGCGGCGGCGGCGATGGCGGCCCCGTCGATCAAGCTGGCCTACGGGGACCGCTCGCTGACCGTGGCCTGGGGCAAGGTCACCGGCGCCACCGGGTACCAGGTCCAGTACAGCACCAGCTCGTCGTTCAGCCGGCCGGTCACGCTCGACGCCGGGACCCGCTCGTCGTTGTTCGTGAAGAACCTGCGCAACGGCACCAGGTACTACACGCGCGTCGTCGCGCGCGCCGGGACGGCCAAGGCCGTGAGCCGGGTGCTGTCGGCGGTGCCGGACGACGGCTACCCCGCCGAGCTCAAGGTCACCGCGGTCCCGGCGGGCGCCCACGCCATCCGGGTCAGCTGGACCGGTCAGGGCCGGGCGACGAAGGTCGGCGTGCTGGCCGGGGCGGAGGGCAGCCTGACGCGGATGCCGTTCCACACGGGCTGGTACCCCGCGACCACCACGTCGGTCGTGGTCACCGTGCCCACGGCCCTGCGCGAAGAGCTCGGCACCGGCTCCGGGAACCCGATCTTCGTGAAGGTCGCCGTCTACAACTCGATGACGGCCGGGACCGCGATGCCGACCGTCAAGAACGAGGCCGCCTCCTACCGGCTCTCGCCGGCCGGCACGTACGCCTACGCGGGCACCACGACCCCGACCGGGGCGCGGCTCCGGGTGGCGTCGCTGAACGTCCACAGCGTGGCGGCCAGCGCGTCGCTGCGGGGCTACACCTGGAAGGACCGGCGCGGCCGGGTCGCGGCGGAGATCGCCTACTCGCGTGCCTCCGTCGTCGCGGCCCTCGAGGCCACCACGGCCGACGCCGGGCTGGGCAACGGTCTCCGGCAGTGGGAGGACCTGCGCGACCTGCTGGCCAAGCCCGCCAACGGCGGTTACGCCATCGCCAACAGCGTGACCAGCGCGACCCGCAACGGCGCGCAGAACACCACCGTCGGCGCGCACCTGTTCTACGACCCCGACGTCGTGGCGCGGGAGGCCGGCGGGTTCGTCTCGCCGCGGGACGAGCTGGACATCGCGTGGCCGTCCGGCCTGACCGACCGGTACTTCTCCTGGGCCCGGTTCCGGGTCAAGGCGACCGGCGCGACCTTCTACGCCGCCGCGGTGCACCTGCCGGCCGACGCGGGGACGACCAGCTACGCCGCCCTGCGGAACCGGGAGGCCGTGGCCATCGACCGCTACCTGACCGGGCTGGCGGGCGGCCGGCCGGTGCTGCTCATGGGCGACCTCAACTCCAGCTTCGCCGAGGTCCCCACCGGGCCGGAGCAGCAGCTGCGCGCCCGCGGCTACTACGACACCTCGGCGGCGCCCAGCCGGGCCAACCCGCGGGTGAGCACCGCCAACATCACCCGGCAGGTCGACAACCTGGGCATCCGCGGCTACCCGACCCGGCCCTACGTCTACCAGTACCCGGCGCCGCGCATCGACTACATCATGATCAAGAACTCGCCGGGCGCGTGGAAGTACAGCAACCAGCTGGTGCTCGTCGACGGCCGCTTCGACCGCGCCTACCAGGGGTCGGACCACAACCTGCAGTGGGCGGAGGTCGGCATCCGCTGACGCCTCGCGGGGGAGTGGGCCCTCAGCCGGGGTAGAGCGCGTCGATCCGGCGGGCCAGCTCGAGGTCGAGCTCGGTCACCCCGCCGACGGAGTGGGTGGCCAGCGTCAGGTGCAGGGTGCGCCAGCGCAGGTCGACGTCCGGGTGGTGGTCCATCTGCTCGGCCACGAAGCCGATGCGCACGACCGCGGTGACGGCGTCCGGGAAGCCGGGCAGTTCGACGCTGCGCCGGATGCCCTCGCCGTCCCCGCTCCAGAGCGGCAGTGCGGGGAGCGCGGCGGTGAGCTCGTCGGGGGACAGGCGCGGCGGTCGGGGCACGCCGGTCATCCTGCCGTGCTGGAACGGCCTCGTTCCAGGGTCCCGCGGCGCGCGGAGCGTGGCGCGGGGTGGAACGAGGTCCTTCGTCAGAGGTGCAGGCCGCACTCCGTCTTGTTCCGGCCGGCCCAGCGACCGGCGCGCGGGTCCTCTCCCGGGGCCACCGGACGGGTGCAGGGCGCGCAGCCGATCGAGGCGTAGCCGATCTCCTGCAGCGGGTTGACCGGCACCTGGTGCTCGGCGATGTAGGCGTCCACGTCGTCCTGGGTCCAGGCGGCGAGGGGGTTGACCTTCACCATGCCGCGCTTGGCGTCCCAGTCGACCACCTTGGTGTCCGCGCGGGTGGCCGCCTCGTCCCGGCGCACGCCCGAGCCCCACGCGGTGTACCCGGCCAGCACCCGGGCCAGCGGGGCGACCTTGCGCAGCGAGCAGCACAGATCGGGGTCGCGCTCGTGCAGCCGCGGTCCGTGCGCGGCGTCCTGCTCGGCGACCGTCTGCGGCGGCGTGACGTTGACCAGCGTGATCGGCAGGACGGCGCTGATCCAGTCCCGGGTGCCGATCGTCTCGGCGAAGTGGTAGCCGGTGTCGAGGAAGACCACGTGCACCCCGGGGGCGGCCCGGCTCGCCAGGTGGGCCAGCAGCCCGTCGGCCATGGACGACGTGACGGCGAAGTCGTCGCCGAAGGTCTCCCCGGCCCAGCGCAGCACGGCGAGCGCCTGCTCGACCGGGTCGGCGATGCCCTCGAAGCGGGCGTCGGCCTCGGCGGCGAGCTCCGGCGTGGGCCGGACGGCGGTCGTCATGGGTGGTGCACTCCTGTCCCGGTGAGGCGGACGGTGAAGGTCCGGAGGCAGGCGGCGCAGTGCCACTCGCTCCCGTCCCCGTGCGGGGTCAGTTCCTCGTCCCCGCAGTACGGGCAGAAGAACACGGGCAGGTCCCGTGTCCTTCCCTCCCGCGGTTGCTCCTCCATCTCAGAGCAGCCAGGCCTCTTCTGCACGGGCGACGTAGGCGGCGAAGGTCTCGCCGTCCTCCCGCCGCTCGAGGTAGCCGCGCAGCACGCGCTCGCAGTAGTCGGCGGTCTCGGCCTTGGTCACCTTGTGGCCGCGGAACTTGCGGCCGAAGGAGGCTCCGACGCCGAGGTGGCCGCCCAGGTGCACCTGGAAGCCCTCCACCATCTCGCCGGAGTCGTCGCGCACCATCGAGCCCTTGAACCCGATGTCGGCGGTCTGGAACCGGGCGCAGCTGTTCGGGCAGCCGTTGACGTTGATGCCGATCGGCTCGTCGAAGTCCGGCAGCCGCTTCTCCAGCTCCGCGTACAGGTCCTGGGCGTGCTGCTTGGTCTCGACGATCGCGAGCTTGCAGAACTCCAGGCCGGTGCAGGCCATGGTGCCGCGGCGGAATGCGCTCGGCCGCACCAGCAGGTCGTGCTCGGCCAGCGCCGCGACGAGGGCCTCCACGCGCTCGTCGGGCACGTCGAGGATGACCATCTTCTGCTGCGTCGTCGTCCGGGTCCGCCCCTGCCCGTGCTCGTCGGCGAGCTCGGCGATGCGGGTCAGCAGGCTGCCGCTGATCCGGCCGGTGCGCAGCGCGAACCCGACGGCGTTGAGGCCGTTCTTCTGCCGGGCGACGCCGACGTGGTCGCGCGTGGCGTGCTTCGGGGCCGCGGCCGCCGGGCCGTCGGGCAGGGGCTGGTGGAGGTACTCCTCCTCCAGCACCTGACGGAACTTCTCCGGGCCCCAGTCGGCCATGAGGAACTTGATCCGCGCGCGGTTGCGCTGCCGGCGGTAGCCGTAGTCGCGGAAGATCGAGGTGCACGCGGCCCACACCTCGGTCACCTGGTCGGGCCGGACGAAGACGCCGACCCGCTGGGCGAACATGGGGTTGGTGGACAGGCCGCCGCCGACCCACAGGTCGTAGCCGGCCTCGCCGGCCTCGTTGCGGACGCCGACGAAGGAGACGTCGTCGATCTCCGGCTCGGTGCAGTGGTCGACGCAGCCGGACATCGACGTCTTCCACTTGCGCGGCAGGTTGCTGAACTCGGGGCTGCCGACGTACTTGGCGACGGTCTGCGCCATGACGTCGCTCGCGTCGATGACCTCGTCCTCGAGGACGCCGGCCAGCGGGCAGTTGAGCATCCCGCGCGGGGTGTCGCCGCACGCCTCGGTGGTGGTCAGGCCGACCGCCTCGAGCCGGCGCCAGATCTCGGGCACGTCCTCGATGCGGATCCAGTGGTACTGGATGTTCTGCCGGTCGGTGACGTCGGCGACGTCGCGGCCGAACTCGGTGCTGATGCCCCCGATGGTGCGCAGCTGCGCGCTGGTCAGCGATCCGCCGTCGGTGCGCACCCGCATCATGAAGTAGGAGTCCTCGAGCTCCTCGGGCTCCAGCACGGCAGTCTTGCCGCCGGGGATGCCCTGCGCCCGCTGGGTGTAGAGGCCCATCCAGCGCATGCGGCCGCGCAGGTCGCTCGGGTCGATGCCCCCGAAGCCGGTGTGCGCGTAGATGTCGAGGATGCGCTGACGGACCTCGAGGCCGTCGGAGTCCTTCTTCATCCGCTCGTTGGGGTTGAGCGGCTCGCGGTAGCCCAGTGCCCACTGGCCCTGGCCACGCTGCGGGCGGTTGCTGGTGCGGGGGGTGGTCACGAGGGCACTTCCTTCTGCGCCGTCCGTCCGGGCGCCGGGACCGGGACGGGGGGTGGGCGCTGCCAGATCGGGGGCGCAGCCGATCGCTGCGCGGGGAGCCGGGGTCAGCGCGCGAGGCGACAGACCGCGCTGCTGACCAGCGCCAGATCGATGTGACGGCGCGCCACGAGCAGGAGGCGGCGATCGGTCACGCACTCCATGGTCCCACACCCGGCGGGACCGGAGGAGTGTGACTCAGGAGACAGTCGCGGCTGTCTCGTCGAGGGCGGCACGGATGCGGGCCACGGACTCCGCCAGCGGGGTCACCGAGGTGTCGATGACGACCTCGGCGCGCACCGGCGGCTCGTACGGGTCGTCGATCCCGGTGAAGCCCGGGATCTCCCCGGCCCGGGCGCGCGCGTACAGGCCCTTCACGTCGCGGCCCTCGCACACCTCCAGCGGCGTGGCGAGGTGGACGAGCACGAACCGGCCGTGCTCCTCGACGAGCGCACGGGCCTCCTCGCGGGCCGCCTCGTACGGGGCGATGGCCGCGACGACGACCGTCCCGCCGTGCTTGACGACCTCGCCGGCGACGAAGCCGATCCGCCGGATGTTGAGGTCCCGGTGCTCGCGCGAGAAGGACAGCTCGCTGGACAGGTGCGTGCGGACGACGTCGCCGTCCAGGACGGTCACCGGTCGGCCCTCGGCCTCCAGGTCGGCGACGAGCGCGTCGGCGATGGTGGACTTCCCCGCGCCGGACAGCCCCGTGAGGAACACGGTGACGCCGCGCTGCTGCGTGCCTGCCATGCCGTCAGTCTCACCCAGCTGCCGGGAGGGCCGTGGACCCGGGCTCACTCGGGGCGGTCCTGGGCGAAGGACCGCCACGCCTCCTCCAGCGCGGCCAGCTCGGCGACCGGCCCGGGCAGCTTGCCGGCGACCACGTCGGCGAGGGTGACCTCCTCCAGCACCCGCCGGTAGGCCTCGCGCGCCGCAACCCACACCGACGCCAGCGGCGCGGCGTGGCCCGGGTACTCGACGTCCTCCGGCCGCTGACCGTGCACCTCGGCGAGGAACCCCTGCTCGACCCGCATGACCCGCGCGATGGAGATCTCCTCCGGCGGCAGCGCGAGCCGGTAGCCGCCCTCCCGGCCCCGCTGGCTGGTCACCAGCCGGGCGTGCTGCAGGTCGCCGAGGATGGACTGGAGGAAGCGGCCGGGGATGTCCTGCGCGGTGGCGATGCGGTCGCAGGTGAGGGCGCCAGGCGCCGCCGCAGCCAGTTCGACGGCGGCGCGGACGGCGTAGTCCACCCGGGCGGTGATGCGCACGAGGGCCATCCTGCCCTGTCTGCCAGTGTTGACCCGTGTCCCAGCTGCGATTCACCACCTTGGTGGAGGCGCCGCTGACCGTGGCGTTCGACGTCGCCCGCTCCCTGGGCCGCCCGTGGCGCGAGCCGCTGGAGGAGGTCGTCTCGGTCCGGCCGCTGCGGGACGTGTACGCCGCGGCCCCCGGCCGGGGATGGCGCTGGCTGACCCACTCGCGGCGGTTCACCGCGACCGGCGCGGGAACGCGCGTCGACGAGCAGGTCGACTGGGCGACCACGCTGCCGGGGCCGCTGGGCTGGGTGCTCGACCGGCTGCTGCGGCGGCGGGTGCTGCGCGCGATGCAGGCGCACCTCGACGCCTACGCGGCCGCGGCGGCCCGGCGGGCGCTCGACGTCGTCCAGGTGGTCGGGGCCGCGCTGGTCGAGGGCGACCGGGTCCTGGTGGCCCAGCGCTCCGGCGGGCCCTACGACGGCTTCTGGGAGTTCCCGGGGGGCAAGGTGGAGCCGGGGGAGGACGACCTCGCGGCGCTGGTGCGCGAGATCGCCGAGGAGCTCGGGGTGGCCGTCGTCCCCCAGGCGTTCCTCGGCGAGGTCGTCCTCGACGGCGTGGTGGCCGGGGGGCTGCCGGGGGCGTCGACCCTGCGGGTGTGGTGGGGCCGGATCGCCGAGGGGCAGGAGCTCACCGCGCACGAGCACGCGGAGCTGCGCTGGCTGACCGCCGGCGAGCTCGAGGGGCTGGACTGGATCCCGGCCGACCGCCCGCTGCTGCCCGCCGTCCGCGCCCTCCTCGCCCGCCTCTGACACGCCGCGGGCGCCGTCCCGGTGAGGAACGGCGCCCTGGTGACGTGCCGGAACGGCCCCGCTGCAGGGACCCGCGCCGAGCCTGCGAGGCGTGGGGGGCCGCGGGGTCCTCCTGCTACTTGAAGACGTCCTTGACCTTCTCGCCGGCCTGCTTGAGGTTGCCCGATGCCTGGTCGGCCTGGCCCTCGGCCTGGAGGTCCCGGTCGCCGGTCGCGTTGCCGACGGCCTCCTTGCCCTTGCCGGACAACTCCTCGGCCTTGTTCTTCATCTTGTCCATGCCGCTCATGTCGGTCTCCTCTCCTCGGTCGAGTGGGGGTGTTACCCCGACCGGGCGATCCCGACACCCGGGCGCCTGCGCGGCGTAAGTCTTGCGGCGGCGGCGGTCCTCGGCCGCAACTCCTGTGGGTGGAGAGGGGGTTGGTCTCTGCAAGTGAGATTCCACCCTGTGAGATCCTGAGCAGAGGTCACAAGTCGATGACGGTCGTGGACGCTCTTCGCGGGGCCCGCCTAGGGTCCGGCGACGTACCGGCCAGACTCTCGGTACCTGTCAGCACTACCCCCGGCGGCCGGCCTGAGGCGCTGGCTGCTGGAGAACCAGTCCGTTCCCCCCGCGCAGCGGGACGAGGGAGGCATTGCACGTGAAGTTGAGCAAGCGCTCTGCTGCGCTCATCGCCGTCGGTCTGACCGGCGCGATGGTCCTGTCCGCCTGTGGCGGCAGCGACGACAGTGGCGGATCCGGCGATGGCGGCGCGGGCGGAGGCACGTTCACCGCCTACATCGGTGAGCCCAAGAGCCCCCTCGTGCCGGGCAACACCACCGAGAGCGAGGGCGCCAAGGTCATCGCCGCGCTCTGGACCGGCCTGGTCACGTACTCCGCCGAGGGTGAGGTCGAGTACAACGGCGTCGCGGAGTCGATCGAGTCCGACGACAACCAGAACTGGACGATCACGCTCAAGGACGGCTGGACGTTCCACGACGGGACGCCGGTCGACGCGCAGTCCTTCGTCGACGCCTGGAACTACACCGCCAACCCCGCCAACGCGCAGGACGGCGGCTCCTACCTGTCCCGCATCGCCGGGTTCCAGGAGCTCCAGGACGGTGCCGCGCAGCAGCTGAGCGGGCTGTCGGTCGTCGACGACCGCACCTTCACCGTGGCGCTGAGCGCACCGTTCCGGCTCTTCCCGGCGGTCGTCGGCTACAACTCGTTCGACCCGCTGCCGGACGCCTTCTTCGAGGACCCGGAGGCCTTCGGCACCCGCCCGATCGGCAACGGCCCGTTCCAGGCCGACAGCGAGTACGTCCCCGGCCAGGGCATCACCCTGACCCGGTACGACGACTACGCCGGTGACGACAAGGCCCAGGCCGACGGCATGGAGTTCGTCGTCTACGCGGACTCGGCCACCGCCTACACCGACGCGCAGGACGGCAACGTCGACATCGTCGACGTCATCCCGCCGGATGTCATCGAGTCGGCCCGGGACGCGTTCGGGGACGGGTTCATCGAGACCGAGGTCTCGCAGATCACCTACCTCGGCATGCCGACCTACGACCCGCGCTTCGCCGACAAGCGGGTCCGCCAGGCCATCTCGATGGCCGTGGACCGGCAGGCCATCTCCGACGCCATCTTCTCCGGCACCCGGTCCCCGGCGGACTCGTTCGTCCCGCCGGTCGTCGACGGCTACCGCGAGGGCGCCTGCGCCTACTGCACCTTCGACGTCGACCGGGCCAACCAGCTCCTCGACGAGGCCGGGTTCGACCGCAGCCAGCCGGTCAACCTGTGGTTCAACGCCGGCGCCGGCCACGACGCGTGGATGGAGGCGGTGGGCAACCAGCTGCGGCAGAACCTCGGCGTGGACTTCCAGCTGCAGGGGAACCTGGACTTCGCCCAGTACCTGCCGCTGGGTGAGCAGAAGGGCTTCACCGGTCCCTTCCGGTACGGCTGGAGCTTCGACTACCCGGCCGCGGAGAGCTACCTGACCCCGCTGTTCTCGCCGTCGTCGTTCCCGCCCATCGGCTCGAACTACAGCTTCTACTCCAACCCGCAGGTCGACGCCCTGATCGCCCAGGGCGACTCGGCGGCCAGTGAGGACGAGGCCATCGCCGCCTACCAGCAGGCCGAGGACCTCATCGCCGAGGACATGCCGAACATCCCGATGTTCTTCACCAAGATCCAGACGGTGCACACCGAGAACGTGGACAACGTCCGGATCGACCTGTTCCAGCGGCCGGTGTGGTCGGAGGTCACCGTCACCGGCTGACACCCGAGCAGGACCGCACCACCCGCCGGGGGCGCCCGTCCGAGCAGGACGGTCGCCCCCGGCGGCGCACGTGCCCCGTACCGGGGCACGATGGACCCCGTGCCACCGGCCGATCCCGCGCTGGCACGACAACGCGAGGGGGAACATGGGCCGCTACGTCGCGCGCCGCCTGCTGCTCACCATCCCGGTACTGCTCGGCGCGTCCTTCCTGATCTTCGGGATGGTGTACGCCCTCCCGGGCGACCCCATCCGGGCCCTCGCCGGGGACCGCCCCGTCTCACCCGCGGTCGTCGAGGTCCTCCGTGAGCGGTTCCACCTCAACGACCCGCTGTGGGTGCAGTACTGGGAGTACCTCAAGGGCCTCTTCCAGGGCGACCTGGGCACGGACTTCCGCGGTCGGCCGGTCCTCGACACGATCGAGCGGACCCTGCCGGTCACCGTCAAGCTCGCCGTCGTCGCCGTGGTCTTCGAGGCGGTCATCGGCCTCGTCGCCGGCGTGCTCGCCGGCATCCGCCGCAACAGCTTCTTCGACAACCTGGTGCTGGTGTCCACCACGCTGGTGGTCTCGATCCCCATCCTGGTGCTGGCCTTCATCGCCCAGCTGCTGTTCGGCCTCAAGCTCGGCTGGTTCCCCATCGCCGGCACCCGCGAGGGCCTCTACAGCTACATCCTCCCGGGCCTGGTGCTCGCCTCCGGCTCGCTGGCCTACGTGGCCCGGCTGACCCGCACCAGCGTCGCGGAGAACCTGCGCGCCGACTACGTCCGGACGGCGAAGGCCAAGGGCCTGCCCAACCGGACGGTGATCGTCCGGCACACGCTCCGGAACAGCCTCATCCCGGTGGTCACCTTCATCGGCGCCGACATCGGCACGCTGCTCGGCGGCGCGATCGTCACCGAGACGGTCTTCAACCTGCCCGGCATCGGGCGCGAGGTCTTCGACTCCGTGCGCTCCCAGGAGGGCGCGGTCGTCGTCGGCATCGTGACGTTGATGGTCTTCTTCTTCATCTTCTTCAACCTGGTGGTCGACGTGCTCTACGCCGTCCTCGACCCGAGGATCCGCTATGACTGATCAGCAGCAGATGGACCTGCGGCACGACGAGGTCGAGGCCGGCACCACCACCGGGCTGGCCGCGCCGTCGGTCGACGTCACCGAGTCGCGGCAGAACAGCCTGTGGAGCGACGCCTGGGGCGAGCTCAAGCGCAACCCGCTGTTCTGGATCGGCGCCGTGCTGTGCCTGGTCTTCGTCCTCATGGCGATCGTGCCGCAGCTGTTCGCCCGCGGCGTCGACCCCCGCGCCTGCGACCTGGCCAACTCCAAGGCGCTGCCCTCGGCCGACCACTGGTTCGGCTACGACGTGCAGGGCTGCGACTACCTGGCCAACGTCGTCTACGGAGCCCGCAACTCGCTGATCATCGGCGTGTTCGCCGTCCTCGTCGTCCTGGTGCTCGGCGTCATCGTCGGGGCCATCGCCGGCTACTTCGGCGGGTTGACCGACGGGGTGCTGTCGCGGATCGCCGACATCTTCTACGCGCTGCCGCTCATCCTCGGCGCGCTGGTGCTGTTGCGCGTGGGCCCCGAGACGAGCATCCCGATCATCAACAGCCGGGGTCCCGGCGCGGTCGCGCTGGCCCTGGCGCTGTTCGGCTGGATGACGGCCATGCGGCTGGTGCGCTCGCAGGTCATCGCGGTGAAGAGCTCCGACTACGTCGCCGCGGCCCGGGCCATGGGGGCGTCGAACAGCCGGATCCTGGTCCGGCACATCCTCCCGAACGCGGTCGCCCCGGTGCTCGTCTACACGACCATCACCATCGGGGTGCTCATCGCCGCCGAGGCGACACTGACCTTCCTCGGCGTCGGGCTACAGCGGCCGGCGATCTCCTGGGGGCTGCAGATCGCGACCGGCCAGGACTCCATCCGCAGCGCCCCGCACCTGGTGCTGTTCCCCAGCATCGTCCTGACCCTGACCGTGATGGCCTTCATCATGATGGGCGACGCCCTGCGCGACGCCCTGGACCCTAGGCAGCGCGCATGACCCACTCCGACCTGTCCGACGCGACCGCCCCGGCGCCCGGGGCGGGGGCCCCGGTGCTCGAGGTCGACGACCTGCACGTCGAGTTCCGCACCCGGTCCGGCGTGGTCAACGCCGTCAACGGCGTCAGCTACAGCCTGGCGGCGGGGGAGACGCTGGCCATCCTCGGCGAGTCCGGGTCCGGCAAGTCGGTCTCCGCGCAGGCGATCATGGGCATCCTCGACACCCCGCCCGCGGTGATCACCGGCGGCGGGATCTGGTTCGACGGCAAGGACCTGCTCGAGCAGTCCCCCGAGGAGCAGCGGAAGGTGCGCGGCCCGGGGATCTCGATGATCTTCCAGGACGCGCTGTCGTCGCTGAACCCCGTGTACAGCGTGGGCTACCAGATCGGCGAGATGTTCCGCGCCCACCGCGGGATGTCGAAGAAGGACGCCAAGAAGCGCGCCGTCGAGCTGATGGACCGCGTGCGCATCCCGGCGGCCGCCTCCCGGGTGAACGACTACCCGCACCAGTTCTCCGGCGGTATGCGCCAGCGGGTCATGATCGCCATGGCGATCGCCCTCGACCCCCGGGTGCTCATCGCCGACGAGCCCACGACCGCCCTCGACGTCACCGTGCAGGCGCAGGTCATGGACCTGCTCAAGGACCTGCAGCGGGAGACCGGGATGGGGCTGATCCTCATCACCCACGACCTGGGCGTGGTCAACGAGGTCGCCGACAACGTCGCGGTCATGTACGCCGGGCGGATCGTCGAGCGGGGCACCGTGGACGACGTCTTCTCCGACCCGGCGCACCCGTACACCGACGGGCTGATGAGCTCGGTGCCGCAGGTGGAGGCCAAGGGCGGGCGGCTGCTGCCGATCGCCGGCCAGCCGCCGAACCTCGCCGCGATCCCGAGCGGCTGCCCGTTCCACCCGCGGTGCTCGCGCCGCCGGCTGGGTGCCGACGCGGCCCCCGGCCGGGAGTGCGCCACCGACGTCCCGCCGCTGCGCCTGGTCGTCCCGGGCCGCGAGGCGGCCTGCCACTACAGCGAGGAGGTCCTCGGTGCCTGACGCCAGCTCCGGGAGCACCGCAGCGAGCAACGAGCGAGGAGCGCACCGGAGCGCGGTGCCTGACGACGGCTCCGGGAGCACGGCCGCCGCGCCCGCGGGCCGGCGCGGCGCCGTCGGCGAGACGCTGCTGGAGATCCGCGACCTGAAGAAGCACTTCCCGCTCACCCAGGGCGTGGTCTTCAAGCGGACCATCGGTCACGTCCGCGCCGTCGACGGCGTCAACCTGACCATGCGCCGCGGCGAGACCGTCGGCCTGGTGGGGGAGTCCGGCTGCGGCAAGTCGACGGTGTCGAAGCTGCTGGTCGCGCTGGAGAAGCCGACCGCCGGGTCGATCCTCTACAAGGGCAAGGACGTCGCGAAGCTCGGCGGCCGGGCGCTCAAGGACTACCGCCGCGAGGTCCAGATCATCTTCCAGGACCCGTACGCGTCGCTGAACCCGCGGATGACCGTCGGGGACATCGTCGCCGAGGGCTGGGCCGTGCACTCCGACGTCGCCCCGCGCAAGGGCCGGCTGCAGCGCACCCAGGAGCTGCTCGACCGGGTCGGGCTCAACCCCGACTACGTCAACCGCTACCCGCACCAGTTCTCCGGCGGCCAGCGGCAGCGCATCGGCATCGCGCGGGCCCTCGCACTGCAGCCGGAGATCATCGTCTGCGACGAGCCGGTGTCGGCCCTCGACGTCTCGGTGCAGGCGCAGGTGGTCAACCTGCTCGAGGACCTGCAGGACGACTTCGGCCTGTCCTACCTGTTCATCGCGCACGACCTGTCGGTGGTGCGGCACATCTCCGACCGGGTCGCGGTGATGTACCTCGGCAGCATCGTCGAGGAGGGCACCGACGAGCAGGTCTACACCTCGCCGTCGCACCCTTACACGCAGGCGCTGCTGTCGTCGGTGCCGCTGCACGAGCCGGCCCTGCGCGGGCAGAAGGACCGGATCCTGCTGCAGGGCGACGTCCCCAGCCCGGCCAACCCGCCCTCGGGCTGCCGGTTTCGCACCCGCTGCTGGAAGGCCCAGGACATCTGCGCGGAGGAGGCCCCGGCGCTGGTCGACCGCGGCCAGGGCCACCCGTCGGCGTGCCACTTCGCCGAGGCCCGCATGGTCGTCCCCGTCGACGCGGAGTAGCAGTACCCGACGATCACGGCGCCGGAACCACTCCCGGGGTGGTCCCGGGGCCATGATCGCGGCTCGTCTGGACCCGGGGAGAATGGCCGACCGTGACCGCTGACCGACGCCTGCTGCTCGTGCACGCCCACCCCGACGACGAGACGATCAACAACGGCGCCACGATGGCCCGCTACGTCGCCGAGGGGGCCGCGGTCACGCTGCTGACCTGCACCCTGGGCGAGGAGGGCGAGGTGCTCGTCCCCGAGCTCGAGCTGCTGGCCCCCGACCACGCCGACCAGCTCGGCGGGTACCGGATCGGCGAGCTCGGCGCGGCGATGGCGGCCCTCGGGGTGACCGACTGGCGCTTCCTCGGCGGCCCGGGGCGCTACCGGGACTCCGGGATGATGGGGACGCCGGCGAACGACAAGCCCCGCGCCTTCTGGCGGGCCGACCTCGACGAGGCGGTCGGGCACGCGGTCGCCGTCGTCCGGGAGGTGCGGCCGCAGGTCGTGGTGACCTACGACGAGAACGGCGGCTACGGCCACCCCGACCACATCCAGGCCCACCGCGTCGCCATGCGCGCGGTGGAGGCCGCCGCCGACCCCGGCTTCCGCCCCGACCTCGGCCCCGCGTGGGAGGTCGCCAAGGTCTACTGGTGCTGCATGCCGCGCTCGGTGCTGCGCCAGGGCATCGAGGCGATGCGGGCGCTGGGCGAGGCGTCCCCGTTCGACTCGCTCGGGGAGGTCGACGAGATCCCGTTCGCCGTCCCCGACGAGCTGGTCGCCGCGGCCGTGGACGGCAAGGCGTACGCCGACCGCAAGGACGCCGCGATGCGCGCGCACGCCACCCAGATCACCGTCGACGGCCCGTTCTTCGCGCTGTCGAACAACCTCGGCCAGGAGGTCCTGGGCACCGAGTACTACCGGCTGGTCCGCGGGGAGCGCGGCCCGGTCGGACCCGACGGCTGGGAGGACGACCTGTTCGCCGGTCTCCCCGGATGATCCGCCGCACCGGGAGCGCGCTGCTGGTCGCGGTGCTCGCCGGGTGGCTGGCGCTGGTCGAGGTGTTCTGGCTGCCGCTTCGGGTGGCCGGGGTGCTGGTGCCCGTGTCGGTCGCCGCCGCCGTCGCGGGCAACCTGCTGCTCGTGCCGCTGGCCGCCCGGCTCACCGGGTCCCGGGTCCTCGCGGCGCTGCCGGCGCTGGTCTGGCTCACCGTCGCCGTCGCGGCCAGCATCCGGCGCCCCGAGGGCGACCTGCTGATCACCGGCGGCGGGTTCTCCGGCTTCGTCAACCTCGCGTTCCTGCTGCTGGGCGTGGTCGCCGCCGCCTTCGCCGTGGGGCGGGTGCTCGCCGCGCCGGTCAGCCGGCCGCGGAGCGGTAGTGGTAGCGGTGGTGCTCGATGAAGCCGGCCTTCCGGTAGAGAGCCCGGGCGGGCGCGTTGTCCGCCGAGACCTGGAGGTACACCCACTGGGCGCCGCGCCCGGCGGCCCAGCGCTGCAGGGCGGCCATGACCGCGGTGGCCAGGCCGCGTCGGCGGTGCTCCTCCTCGACGGTGACCGCGGAGACCCCCAGCCACCCGTCGGTGAGCACCCCGCGCGCGACGGCGGCCAGCGGTGCCGGCGCGGGGTCGAGCCGGACCGAGGCGAAGACGACGTCCTCGGCGTTGGTGAGGACCGCGGGGGCCGACGGCGGCAGCGGCCGGCCGCGGTGCCGGTAGCCGGCCAGCCAGGCGTCGTCGGGCGTGGGGGAGAGGTCGACGGGGACGCCGTCCGCCGGGGGGACCGACAGCGCCGCGGTCAGCACCAGCACGTCCTCGTCCCGGTCCCAGCCGGCGTCGGCGAACGCGGCGTCGGCGGCCCGGGACTGGCGGCCGGGCAGCATCGCGACCGCGGGGAGGCCCCGCTCTGCGTACCAGGCGGCGACGGCGGCCACGGCGTCGGGCAGGGGCAGCCCGGGGTCGCCCACGACCAGGGCGGAGTTGGCCCGGCCGGTGAACCCCCCGGCGGCGCGGAGCAGCCACTCGCCCAGCGCGGCCTCCTCCGGCGCGCGCCAGCCCCGCGCCGCGAGGCGTTCGAGGTCGGCGACGTCGAGGGGCGAGCGGCTCTGTCCCATGGCCCGATCCTGCTGCCCCGCGGCGGGCCTCCCCCCGCGGGGGTGCGGCGGACCACCCGTCGCGCCCGGCACGCAGGCGACGCGCCATACTGATCTCGCGAACGACGACCCCGGCGATCCGGCGGTCACTGCCTGCGCGTCCCCGGGAGGGAACCACCGTGACCTACGTCATCACCCAGCCCTGCGTCGACGTCCTCGACAAGGCGTGCATCGACGAGTGCCCGGTGGACTGCATCTACGAGGGCGACCGGATGCTCTACATCCACCCCGACGAGTGCGTGGACTGCGGCGCCTGCGAGCCGGTGTGCCCGGTGGAGGCCATCTACTACGAGGACGACGTCCCGGACAAGTGGAAGGACTTCTACAACGCCAACGTGGAGTTCTTCTCCGACCTGGGCAGCCCCGGCGGCGCCGCGAAGACCGGCAAGATCGCCAAGGACCACCCGCTCGTGGCCGCGCTGCCGCCCCAGGCGGAAGGGCACTGACGACCACCGTCGAGGGGACGGCGGCCGGCAGGCTGCCGGACTTCCCCTGGGACTCCCTGGTCGGGGCGCGGGCCAAGGCAGCCCGGCACCCGGGCGGCGTCGTGGACCTCTCCATCGGGACGCCGGTCGACGACACCCCTGAGGTGCTCGCCGCGGCGCTGGCCGGTGCCGGCAACGCCCCGGGCTACCCGACCGCGCTGGGCACCACCGACGTGCGGACGGCGGCGGCGGAGTGGCTGCGGCGCCGGCTCGGCGTCCACCTGGCCGACCCGCTGGGCGCCGACCCCTCGGTGATCCCCACCATCGGCTCCAAGGAGCTGGTCGCGCTGCTGCCCACCATGCTGGGCCTGCGCGGCGGGGGCACCGTCGTCGTCCCCGAGGTCGCCTACCCGACCTACGAGGTCGGCGCGGTGCTGGCCGGCCTCGCGGTGCGCCGCACCGACACGCCGCCGGACGACGCGACCGGCATCGTGCTGGCCTGGCTGAACTCCCCGGGCAATCCGCACGGGCGGGTGCTGACCGACGACCAGCTGCGGGCGTGGGTGGCGTGGGGCCGGGCGCACGGCATCCCGGTCGTCGCCGACGAGTGCTACATCACCCTCGGCTGGGACGTCGCGCCGCGCTCGATCCTGCACCCCGACGTCGCCGGGCCCGACCACACCGGCCTGCTGGCGGTGCACTCGCTGTCCAAGCAGTCCACCGCGGCGGGGTACCGGGCCGGGCTGCTGTCCGGGGACCCGGCGCTGGTGCGCACCGTGTGGGAGGTCCGCCGGCACCTCGGCCTGCTGGTGCCCACCCCCGTGCAGGTCGCCATGACCGCCGGGCTGGCCGACGACGCGCACGTCGACGCGCAGCGGGAGCGGTACCGGGCGCGCCGGGAGCAGCTGGCCGCCGCGCTCCGGCGGGCCGGTGCCCGGATCGACCACTCCGAGGCCGGCCTCTACCTGTGGGTCACCCGGGACGAGGACTGCTGGACGACGATCGACTGGCTGGCCGGTCTCGGGATCGTCGCCGCTCCGGGCACCTTCTACGGGCCGGCCGGGGCCCGCCACGTGCGCATGGCGCTGACCGCGACCGACGACCGCATCGCCGCCGCGGTGGAGCGCCTGGCGGGCTGAGCTCCGCGGGGCGAGCCTGACGGCATGACCGCCGTCGTGGTCCCGCCCGCGCTGGCCGCGGCGGTGGGCGACGTCCACGGTGCGGCCGGGCGCGCGTGGCTCGCCGGCCTGCCCGCCGCGGTCGGGCGGGCGGCGGCGCGCTGGGCGCTCGACGTGGGGCTCCCCTACCCGGCGACCTCCGCCTGGGTGGCCCCCGCCGTCCGGTCCGACGGCGCGGCGGTCGTGCTCAAGCTGGCCCCGGCCGGTGCGCTCGACCCGGAGGCGGCGACGCTGGCCGCGTGGCGCGGCTGCGGCGCGGTCGACCTGCTGGCCGCCGTGCCCGACGACGGCGGGACCGCGTCGCTGCTGCTGCGCGCCGCCCGGCCCGGCACGGACCTGTGCGCGCTGCCGGACGACCGGGCGCTGCCCGTGCTGGCCGCGGTCGCCCGCCGGCTGCACGGCAGCGGTGCGGCACGACCGGACGGCGTGCCCGACGCCCGGCGCCGGATCACCCTGCTGCGCGACGGCCACCCGCTGGTGCCCGCGGGGCTGACCGCGCGGGCGGCCGACGTGCTCGAGCGGCTGCTGGCCACCGCGGCCGCCCCGGTGCTCTGCCACGGCGACCTGCACCCGGCCAACGTGCTGCGCGACGGGGAGGACTGGGTGGCGGTCGACCCGCACGGCGTGTGGGCCGAGCCCGCGCTGGACGCGGGGACGGCGTTGCTCAACCCACCGCGACCGTGGGCCGCGCTGCCCGACCTCGCCGCGCTCGTGGACCGCCGGGTCGCGCTGCTGGCCGCGGCGCTGGGGGTGCCGGCGGAGCGGGCCCGGGGCTGGGGGCTGGTCAGCGCCGCGGTGGGGCTGGTGTGGACCGCGCAGGACCACCGCCGCGCCGACCCGCACCTGGCGGCCCTGGCCGGCGCGCTGAGCCGGCGCGGTGGTGGCCCCGTCCAGGGCACCGCCCCGAGCTTGCGAGGGGTGGGGAGGACGGGGTCCTTCAACTAGCCGGGGCCGAAGGTGGTGAGGAACCGGTCGCGGAAGGTGTCCATCCGCGCCACGGGCGCGCCCGGCCCCGGCCGCAGCCCCTCCTGCCACCCCCAGCCGGCGACCCGGTCCAGAACGGCCCGGTCCCGGGTCACGACGGTGATCGGCACGTCCGCGTCGCCGTCGGCGGGGGTGACCAGCGGGGCCTGGTGGTCGCCGACGACGACGAGCACGAGGTCGTCGTCCCCGCGGGCGGTCACGAACGAGACGAGGCAGCCGAGGGTGTACTCGACCGACCGGCGGTGGGCGTCCTGCAGGCGGGCCCGGTCGGCCCGCCAGAGGACGTCCGGCTCGCCCTCGGCCGGCATGCCGTCGAAGACCGAGCCGTCGCCGACCTCGTCCCAGCCGACGATCCGGGGGATGAACTGCCAGGGCGCGTGACTGGTGGTGAGGACGACCTCCGCCATCAGCGGCGGGCGGTCCGGCGCGGCGTGCTCCAGGCGCTCGAAGGCGGCCAGGGTGAACTGGTCGGGGATGGTCGGCCAGCCGTGGTCCGGGCCGCGGTAGCCCAGGTCGGCAGCGGCGTACACCCGGTCGTAGCCGTAGAACGCCGCCTCCGGCCACGCCCGGGTGGTCCCCGGCATGACCGCGACGGTGCGCCAGCCGGCGCGGTGGAAGGCGCCGGTCAGGGTGAGCCGGTCGCCGGCCACCAGCGTGCGGTAGCGCTCCTCGTCGTCGACCCACAGGCCGGACTGCAGCGTGGAGTGCGCCAGCCAGCTGTAGGCGCCGGTCGTGGGTGAGGTGAGGAAGGCGCTCCGGGCGGAGAACCCGGCCGCGGCCAGCCGCCCGGTGCCCTCGTCCAGCGCGGCGCCGACGCCGGGGTCCTGGGCCGCGTCCCTCCCGAAGCTCTCCACGACGGCCAGGACGACGTCCTTGCCGCGCAGCGCGGTCAGCAGCTGGTCGCCGGGCACGCCGGCGAAGGCGTCCACCCCCACCTGCGCGGCGAAGGCCTGCCGGTCCCGCAGGTCCGCCCGCACCTGCGCCACCCGGTCGTGGACCATGGCCGCCGCGGTGGCGGCCGCGACGGGCACGTTGGGGACGAGCTGGGCGCCCAGCACGGCGCAGACCACCCACGCGGTGCCCAGCGCGGCCAGGGTCCGCGCCGCGGCCGACCGCCGACGGCGCAGCAGCCGCGAGAGCCGCAGCACCGCGGCCGGCAGGAGCACGAGCACCGCGGCGGCGGTGCCGACCGCGGCCACCACGGCGCCGGTCGCCGCGGCGCGGCCGCTCGACCCGTCGACGTAGGCCACCGCCAGGCCGATCGTCGTCCAGTCGACGACCGGGTCGAACGGCCGCCCGAGGAAGGCGGTGAACCCCGCGTCGAGGACCTTGAGCAGGGCCAGCGCACCGAGGGCCAGCCCGCCGAGCACGGCGACGACCCGCCGGGACCGGCCCGGCACGACCAGCAGGACGGCGGCGCCGACCAGCCCCTCGACCGGGATGCGCACGAAGGCACCGGGGGTCAGCGACGCCGGCTCGGGCGGGGCCACCAGGGCAACGAGCACGAGGCCGGCGGCCAGCGCAGTGACCGCCACCGCCAGGAACCGGCGCCACACCGCGGGCCCAGGGTCCTCGGCGGGCGCCGGGGAACGGGTGTGCCGCCGCAGCCAGCGGACCGACCGGCCGAAGGACCAGATCAGCAGCGCCAGCGCCACCCCCACCAGCGCGGCTGCGACCGGACGGGGCAGGACGTCGGCGGCGGCGGTCACCAGGACGACGCCCTGCAGCGCGGCCACGGCCTTGGCGGAGTGCCGCGTCGGCAGCGGCGCCCGCAGCCACGGCGCGGCCCAGCTCGCCGCGACGAAGGCGTAGCGCATCGCGCCGATGAGGAGCACCCACGGGCCGAGCACCGTGGCCACGACGACGCTGAGGACCAGGACGAGGACGCTGTCGACCTCCATGTCGAAGCGGGCGCCGAGGGCCGACGTCGTCCCGCTGCGCCGCGCCACCCGGCCGTCCACGGCGTCGAGGGCCAGCGCGACCGAGGAGACGAGGACGAGCGCCGCGCGAGCGACGTCGCCGTCCCGGAGACCGTCGGTGACCAGGGCGGCGGCGCCCCCCACCAGCACCGCGCGCGCCAGCGTGACCAGGTCGGCCGGTCCCAGCGTGGCGGTGCCGGCCCGCCGGGCGGCGGCGGCCAGCAGCACCCACAGGCCGGTGCCGTACACGCCGCCGGCCACCCACCCCGCCGGCCCCAGCCCGGCCCCGGCCGAGAGCGCGGCGAGCAGGACCCCCAGGGCGCCGACCGCGGCGGACAGTTGCAGTTCCGTCCGCACCCGGCCGGGCATCATCGGTGTGACTCTAGTCACAGCGCGTCGGCACGGACACACTGCCGGACACGGATCCGAGGCGTGGGTCCACGACCCCTCCGGGGAGGAGCGACGTGGATCGGACGGCGCGCGCCTTCTGGCTCCGGGCCCCCGGCGAGGGCGAGATCCGCACCGTCGCCGTCCCCCCGGCCGCGGACGGCGACGTCGAGGTGCGGACCCTGTGGTCGGGGGTGAGCCGGGGCACCGAGACGCTGGTCTTCCGCGGCGGGGTCCCGGAGAGCCAGCACACGGCGATGCGGGCGCCGTTCCAGGTCGGCGAGTTCCCTGGGCCGGTGGAGTACGGCTACCTCAACGTGGGCGTGGTCGAGCACGGCCCCGCCGACCTGCGGGGCCGGGCGGTCTTCTGCCTGTACCCGCACCAGACGCGCTACGTGGTGCCGGCCGCGGCGGTGACGCCGATCCCCGACGGGGTGCCACCGGAGCGCGCCGTCCTCGCCGGGACCGTGGAGACCGCGGTCAACGCGCTCTGGGACGCGGCTCCGCGGATCGGCGACCGGATCGCCGTCGTCGGTGCGGGGATGGTGGGGTGCAGCGTCGCCGCGCTGCTGGCCCGCTTCCCGGGGGTCGAGCTGCAGCTGGTCGACGTCGACCCCGCGCGGGCGGCCGTCGCCGAGGCCCTCGGCGTCCGTTTCGCCCTCCCGGACGAGGCGGTCGGCGAGTGCGACCTCGTGGTGCACGCCAGCGCCACGGAGGCCGGGCTCGCCCGGGCCCTGGAGCTCCTCGCCTTCGAGGGCGAGGTCGTCGAGCTGAGCTGGTACGGCGACCGCCGGGTGGCCGTGCCGCTGGGCGAGGCGTTCCACTCCCGCCGGCTGGCGGTGCGCAGCACCCAGGTCGGTGCGGTGGCCCCCGCCCGGCGGGCGCGGCGCAGCCTCGGCGACCGGCTGGCGCTGGCCCTCCGCCTGCTGGCCGAGCCGGCGTTCGACGCGCTGATCAGCGAGGAGTGCCGGTTCGAGGACCTGCCCGCGCTCATGCCCCGCCTCGCCGACGGCGGGCTCCGGGCGCTGTGCGTGCGGGTCACGTACGGAGAGGGGTGACGGTGTTCGGGATCACCGTTCGCGACCACGTCATGATCGCGCACAGCTTCCGGGGCGAGGTCTTCGGCCCGGCCCAGCGGCTGCACGGCGCCACGTACGTGGTGGACGCGACGTTCCGCCGCGCCGACCTCGACGCCGACGGCATCGTCGTCGACATCGGGCTGGCCACCGCGCAGCTGCGCGCCGTGCTGGCCGACCTCGACTACCGCAACCTCGACGACGAGCCGGCCTTCGCCGGGGTCAACACGTCCACCGAGTTCCTCGCCCGGGTGGTCGCCGACCGGCTCGCCGAGAGGGTGCACGCGGGCGCCCTCGGGGAGGGCGCGAGCGCCCTGGCCGGGATCACCGTCGTGCTGCACGAGTCGCACCTGGCGTGGGCCAGCTACGAGCGCGCCCTGTGACCGCGCCGCGCTCGGTGTGCCTCGTCGTCCCGGGGGACGTCGACGACGGGGAGGTGCCCAGTGGCGGCAACGTGTACGACCGCCGCGCCGGCCGCGGACTGGCCGCCGCCGGCTGGTCGGTGGACGAGCGCGCCGTCCCCGGGACGTGGCCCCGGCCGGACGCGGCCGCGCGGGCGGCGCTGGCCGGCGCGCTGGCCGCCCTGCCCGACGGCGCGCCCGTGCTCGTCGACGGCCTGGTCGGCTGCGGGGTCCCCGACGTCGTCGTCCCGCAGGCCCGCCGGCTGGCCCTCGCCGTCCTCGTGCACCTGCCGCTCGGCGACGAGGTGGGGCAGCCGGCCGGGTCCGCGGCGGAGCTCGCGGCGCTGGAACGACGGACGCTGCAGGCCGCCGCCGCGGTGGTGGCGCCCAGCCGGTGGACCGCGCAGCGCCTCGTCGAGCAGCACGGACTCGACGCCGGGCGGGTCTGCGTCGCCCCGCCGGGCGTCGACCCCGCGCCGCCGGCTCCCGGCACCGACGGCGGCGGCCGGCTGCTGTGCGTGGGCGCGGTCACCCCGACCAAGGGCCAGGACCTGCTCGTCGAGGCCCTCGCCGCCACCGCCGACCTGCCCTGGACCTGCGAGCTGGTGGGGTCGCTGCGCCGGGACCCGGCGCACGTCGCCGCCGTCCGGGGGGCCGTGGAGCGCGCCGGGCTGGACCGGCGGGTGCGGCTGGCCGGGCCGCGGACGGGGGCGGACCTGGCGGCGGCCTACGCCGCCGCCGACCTGCTGGTGCTGCCCTCGCGCGCCGAGTCCTACGGGATGGTCGTGACCGAGGCGCTCGCGCGGGGTATCCCGGTGCTGGCCGCGGCCGCCGGCGGGGTGCTGGAGTCGCTGGGCCGGGACCCGGACGGCCGGGTGCCCGGCCTGCTCGTGCCACCGGCCGACGTCCCGGCCCTGGCGGCCGCCGTGCGCCGCTGGCTGGGCGAGGCGGGCCTGCGGCAGGAACTGCGTTCGGCCGCGCGGGCACGCCGCGCCGGCCTCAGCGGGTGGGAGGCGACGGTCGGATGCCTGACCGGGGTGCTGGAACGGCTGCGTGGGACGCCCGGCTGAGCCGTCCGGGCGCACCCGAGTGCGCGCCGGCCTGGCTGGCCTTGCGCGAGGACGCCGACGCCGCGGCCCGCGCGGCGGACCTGGTCGCGCCGCTGCGCGCACACCTGGCGGCCGCGGCCCGGCCCGGCGCTCCCGTGCTGGTCCGGGACCTCGGCTGCGGCACGGGCTCGATGGGCCGCTGGCTCGCCGGTCGGCTGCCCGGCCCGCAGGTGTGGGTGCTGCACGACCGGGACCCCGACCTGCTCGCCGCCGCGGCGACGCGCCCGCCGGGCCCGGCGGCCGACGGCGCCCCGGTCACCGTCCGGACGTCGCGGGGGGACCTCACCGGCCTGCGCGGGTCCGACCTGTCCGGCACGGCCCTGGTCACCGCCTCCGCCCTGCTGGACCTGCTGACCGCCGCGGAGGTGGACGCGCTCGCCGCCGCGTGCGCGCAGGCGGGCGCCCCCGCCCTCCTCACCCTGACGGTGACCGGGCGCGTGCGGCTGACCCCGGCCGATCCGCTCGACGCCGCGTTCGCCGCCGCCTTCGATGCCCACCAGCGGCGCGAGGCCGGCGGCCGGCGCCTGCTCGGGCCCGACGCCGGCCCGGCAGTCGTCGACGCCTTCGTCCGGCGGGGCGCGGCCGTGGCGAGTCGCCCCAGCCCGTGGCTGCTCGGCGCCGACCGGGCCGCGCTGGCCGAGGAGTGGCTGCGCGGGTGGATCGGCGCCGCCTGCGCCCAGCAGCCGGACCTGGCGCGGGTCGCCGGCGCCTACCTGCACCGCCGGCTCGACGCCTGCGCCGCCGGGAGGCTGCGGGTGCAGGTCGGCCACGTCGACGTGCTGGCCCTCCCGGCGCGGACGCCGTGATGCGCCGGCTCTGGCCGTACCTGAGGCTCCTCGTCGGCGCCGGCATCGTCGCGGCGCTGCTCGTGCGCCTCGGCAGCGACGCCGTCGTGCAGGGGTTCCGCGGGATCGGGGCCAGGGCGGTGCTCGCCGCGCTCGGCATCGGCCTGCTGACCACGGTGCTCAGCGCGTGCCGGTGGTGCCTGGTGGCCCGCGGTCTGGGGCTGACCCTGCCGTTGCCGGGAGCGGTCGCGGACTGCTACCGGGCGCTGTTCCTCAACTCCGTGCTGCCGGGCGGGGTGCTCGGCGACGTCCACCGGGCGGTCAGCTCCGGCCGGCGGGCGGGCGACGTCGGGCGAGGCGTCCTGGCGGTGGCGCTGGAGCGGTCGGCCGGCCTGGTGGTCACGGTGGTCGTCGCCGTCGGTGTGCTGCTCACCCGGCCCGAGTTGCTCGTGGCCGCGGCCGGCTCCCTGGTCCCCGGCCGCGGGGCCGCTGCGACCCTGGCCGTCGTCCTCGCCGTCGCCGCGGTGCTGGGGGTCGCGGCGGTGCGCGGCGGCCGCGCGGTCCGGGCCCGGGCCGCGCTGGGGACCGGCCTGGCCGCCGTCCGCAGCGGGGTGTTGTCCCTCGGCACCTGGCCGGGGGTGGTCCTGGCGTCGGCCGCCGCGACGGCCGCGCACCTCGCGCTGTTCGTCGTCGCCGCGCGCGCCGCGGGAGCGCGGGCCGGGCTCGGCGACCTGCTGCCGCTGCTGGTCCTCGCGCTGCTGGCGATGGCGCTGCCGTTCAGCGTCGGCGGCTGGGGCCCGCGGGAGGCCGTCGCCGCGCTCGGCTTCGGGGCGACCGGCCTCGGCGCGACGACGGGGTTCACCGTCGCGCTCGTGTACGGCGTCCTCAGCCTGGTCTCCTGCCTCCCCGGAGCCGCGGTGCTGCTGCTGCGACGTCCCGCCGGTCCCGCGACGGACGAGGACCCGCCGCCACGGCTCCCCTTGTCCGTGGCCGCGGCCCCTCGCTTTACTCGGGAGGACTCCACCCGGGACGGGGAGAGGAGGCCTGGGTGAACGGCGCGCGTGAGCTGGTCCGTGTGGCGCTGCCGACCCAGTTCGGTGAGTTCCAGGTGCGGGCGTTCGAGGTGCGCCCGCAGCTGGTCCACCTCGCGCTGACCATGGGCGAGGTCGCCGCCGGGGGAGCGGTGCTGACCCGCCTGCACTCCGAGTGCCTGACCGGGGACGCGCTCACGTCGCTGCGCTGCGACTGCGGCATCCAGCTGCGGCTCGCGCTGCGCCGCATCGCCGCCGAGGGGCGGGGCCTGCTGCTCTACGTCACCGGGCACGAGGGCCGCGGCGTGGGGTTGGTCGACAAGCTGCGCGCGTACGTCGAGCAGGACGAGGGCGCCGACACCGTCGACGCCAACCTGCGGCTCGGCCTCCCGGTCGACGACCGCCGCTACGACGACGGCGCCGCGGTCCTGCGCCTGCTGGGCGTCGACGCCGTCCGGCTGCTGACCAACAACCCGGACAAGGTGCGCCAGCTGCGGGCGGCCGGGATCACGGTCGCGGCGACCGAGCCGCTAAGGACGGCGGCGCACAGCCGCAACACCGCCTACCTGCGCACCAAGGAGCAGCGGCTGGGCCACGTCCGGCCGGCCGGTGAGGAGCTGGCGCCGGAGCCGACGTCGCCCCCGGACGCCGCCGCCCTGCTCGGGGACGTCGCCCCGCCGGACGACCGCCCGTACGTCGTCCTGAAGTACGCGCAGACCCTCGACGGGCGGATCGCGACCGCCGGCGGCGACTCGAAGTGGATCAGCGGCGAGGAGGAGCGGGCGCTGTCCCACGCGCTGCGGGCGGCCTGCGACGCGGTGATGGTCGGCGTCGGCACGGTGCTGTGCGACGACCCCCGGCTCACCGTCCGGCTCGTCCCCGGTGCCTCGCCGCTGCGGGTGGTGCTGGACTCCACGCTGCGCACGCCGTCGAGCGCCCTGTTGCTGGAGGGCGGACCGCCCACGCTCGTGCTCACCACCGACCACGCTCCCGAGGAGGACCGGCAGCGGGTGCGGGCGACCGGCGCGGGGGTCTGCGTCCTCCCCGCCGGGCCGGGCGGCGTCGACCTCGTCGCCGGCCTGCGGGCGCTGCGTGAGCGCGGGGTGCGCAGCCTGCTGGTCGAGGGCGGCGCGCGGGTGATCACCTCCCTGCTCAGCGGCGGACTCGTCGACCGGGCCGTCATCGGCACCGCGCCGAAGATCATCGGCGCCGGCAAGGAGGCGGTGGGCGACCTCGGGATCGGCCGGGTGGCCGACGGGATCACGCTGCGCAACCGGGTCGTGCACCTCACCGCGGACGACGTGGTCACCGCCTGGGACGTCGGCTACGACGCGGGCGTCGGCACACCCGCCAGCCGGGCGTAGACGTCGCCGGAGCGGCCCAGCGGGCGGAAGCGCTCGAGCAGCCGCACCAGGTCGCCCGCGTCGAGCCAGCGGTCGGCGGCGAAGCGCATGGTCTCGATCGGCGAGTAGTTGTACCGGTAGCCGCCCGCACCCGCCCCGAGCCGCTCCACCAGGCCCAGCGCGGTGAGGGCCGCGTCGTGCGCGGGGGGCAGGTACTCGAAGGACAGCGCGCGCAGCGGGCGGGTGAGCCCCTCCAGCACCTCGACCTCGAAGCCCTCGACGTCGATCTTGCAGAAGGCCGGCTCGCCGTGCACGGCGATCAGGTCGTCGAGGGTCGCCACGGCCACCTCGACGGAGCGGTCCCACCGGACGCGGGCGAAGCTCGAGTCGGTGGCCACCGACTCGATCCAGTCGGGCGACATCGACGACACCGTCGGGAACGCCGTCGAGATGCCCAGCCGTGCCCGTCCGGGGCGGGCCCCGACCGCGCCGGGGACGACGGTGACGCCGTCGTCGCGGCCGAAGAACAGCCGCAGGATGCGCTGGAAGTCCGGCTGCGGCTCGACCGCCACCACCTGCGCGCCCAGCCGCCGCCAGGCGCGCACCCGGCTGCCCACGTGGGCGCCGATGTCGAAGCCGACGTCGCCCGGGCCGAGGAACTGCCCGTAGAACCGCACCATCCGCCGGAGCCGGCCGGGCACGCCGTGGTACAGGACCAGGGACCGCCCGATGCCCCGGGCGCGGCCGAGCACGTGCCGACCCTAGCCCGTGACGGCGCCCCACACCGCCGACGAGCCCGAGTGCCCGGCGAGCACCGTCGTGACCAGCGCCGCGACCCCGGCGAGCGCCGACAGCGCCCCCACGACCCGGCCCGCCCGACGGTTCGAGCGGAGGGCCAGCACCGCCGTGGCGACCGCGAGCACCGCGAACGGCCACACCGCCACGAGCGCCCACAGCCCGCGCCGGGCGTGCTCGTCGATCACGGGCACGAACCCGGGGGTGATCTCGATGGCGTCGCGCAGCTGCTCCCCGGCGAAGTAGCCCAGCGTCGCCGCGCCGGCCGCCGCCAGGGCCGCGGCCGCGACGAGCGGGCCGTACGGCCGGTTCCACGCCGGGCGGACCGAGATCGTGACGGCGCCCAGTGCCGCCAGCGGGACCAGGACGACGACCGCGTGGACGAGCAACGGGTGGGCCGGCAGGCCTGCGACCGTGATGGGCACCCCTGGATCCTGGGCCCGGGGACCGGGTCCCGCCACGGTCGAACGTCCGCGGGTCGCGACCTCAGCCGCAGGGCGAGTCGTCGCCGCCGAGCGCGGCCGCGAGCTCGACGGCCATGCCCTCGTGCTTCTGGTACGCCTCGGGGAAGCCGCTGCGCTGCACGAGCTGCGCCGCGTCGGTCAGCCGGCGGTCCTCCCAGCCGGGCACCTGCACCAGGCCGTCGTAGAACTTGCCGGCTGCGTAGACCGGGTCCTGCACCTGCGCCGGCGTGCCCCAGCCCTGCGACGGCCGCTGCTGGAACAGCCCGAGGGAGTCGCGGTCGCCGTAGTCGAGGTTGCGCAGCGCCGACTCCTGCATGGCCGTGGCCAGGGCGATGACGACGGCCCGCTGGGGCAGGCCGCGGTCGTACCCCACCTGCGCGATCGTCGCGGCGTTGGCGACCTGCTCGCCGGTGAGGGTCAGCCCGGTGGCCGGCAGCCGGCACTCCGCGGTCGACAGCGCGGTCTCCTCCCGGTCGGCGGTCGCGGCGATCACCACGAGCACCACCACGGCGACCAGGAACGCGAGCCACGCCCAGGCGGCCGCGGTCCGCCGCGCCGCCCGGCGGGCCGGTGCCCGCCGGCCGGACGAGGGGCGCCGTCCGGCCACCCGGCGGGTCGGGCGACGGGCCGCCGCCGGGCGCCGGGCCGGCCGGCGGGCCGCCGGCGACCGCTGCACCGTCGCGCTGCGCCCACTGGTCATCTGGTCGACTGTAGGTGCCCGACCTGGGCGCGCGGCGGTGTCGCGCCGAGGTGTCCGTCGCTAGCGTGTCGGCGCGCCGACGCCCCGTGAGGAGATCCGATGAGTGACGTCCTGCTGCCCGGCATCACCGCCACCCGCGTGCCGACCGGGCGGCTGACCCAGAACGTGCTGCACCCCGACGGGGTCGACCCGGCCGGCCCCGGCGAGACGGTGCTGTTCGTGCACGGCAACGTCAGCTCGTCGCTGTTCTGGCAGCAGCCGATGCTGGCCCTCGCCGAGACCGGCCGGGTGCGGCCGCTCGCGGTGGACCTGCGGGGCTACGGCGACACCGACCCGCTGCCGATCGACGCCGGCCGCGGCGTGCGGGACTGGGCCGACGACCTCGCCGCGCTGGTCACGACGCTCGGCCTCGAGCGGGTGCACCTGGTCGGCTGGAGCATGGGCGCCGGCGTGGTCCTGCAGTACCTGCTGGACGCCCCGGAGCGGGTCGCCTCGGTGGCGCTGGTCGCCCCGGTCTCCCCGTACGGGTTCGGCGGCACCGCCGGCCCCGAGGGACGGCGGCTGTCCGAGGACGGCGCGGGTGCCGGCGCCGGCGCGGCCAACCCCGGGTTCGTCGCCGCCCTCGCCGCGGGCGACACCACCGCCGACGAGCCCACCAGCCCCCGGTCGATCCTGCGGGCCTTCTACGTCGCTCCGGGCTCCCTGCCGCTGGACCCCCAGCTCGAGGACGTCTTCGTCGCCGCGATGCTCAGCACCCGCACCGGCGAGGACCACTACCCCGGCGAGCCGGCCACCTGCGCGACCTGGCCGGGGGTGGCGCCCGGGCGGCGCGGCGTGCTCAACACGATGGCGCCGACGGTGTTCGACGTCTCGGGGGTCGTGGACCTGCCGGTGAAGCCGCCGGTGCTCTGGATCCGCGGGGACGCCGACGCGATCGTCTCCGACGCGTCGCTGTTCGACCTGGCCCAGCTCGGCGCGCTGGGCGCGGTGCCGGGCTGGCCGGGTCAGGAGGCCTGCCCGCCGCAGCCGATGGTCGCCCAGACCCGCGCCGTCCTCGACCGCTACGCCGCGGACGGCGGCGCGTACCGCGAGGTGGTCCTCCCCGGCGTGGGCCACTCGCCGCACGTGGAGCGGCCGCGCGAGTTCGTCGTCGCGCTGCTGGAGCACCTGGCCCACCCCGCGGCCGCGCCGTCCAACACCCCCGAGACCCCCGGCCCCGGCGACATCGGGTGAGCGCCGGAGCGGCCCCGTCCAGAGGCTCGCCGCGAACTTGCGAGAGGTGAGGAGGACGGGGCCCTTTCTCAGTTCTTGTGCAGCTCGGCGTTGAGGGCGCCCCAGTCGCCGTCGCGGGGGAGCGCCTCGAGCGCGCCGGACACCGAGTTGCGGCGGAACAGCAGCCCGTCGCGCCCGGAGAGCTCCGCGGCCTTGACGACCGAGCCGTCGGGCAGGGTCACCCGCGAGCCGGCGGTCACGTAGCAGCCGGCCTCGACGACGCACCTGTCGCCGAGGGAGATCCCGATGCCGGCGTTGGCGCCGAGCAGGCAGCCCGAGCCGATCGAGATGACCTGCTTCCCGCCGCCGGAGAGGGTGCCCATGATCGAGGCGCCGCCGCCGACGTCGCTGTCGGCGCCGACCACCACGCCGGCGCTGATCCGGCCCTCGACCATCGACGGGCCCAGCGTGCCGGCGTTGAAGTTGACGAAGCCCTCGTGCATGACCGTCGTCCCCTCGGCCAGGTGCGCGCCGAGCCGCACCCGGTCGCCGTCGGCGACCCGCACGCCGGAGGGGATGACGTAGTCGACCATCCGCGGGAACTTGTCGACGCCGTACACGGTCACCTGCCCGTGGGCCGCGCGCAGCCGGTGCGGGTTGAACGACGCGGCCTCCACCGGGCCGACGCTGGTCCACGCGACGTTGGTCAGCAGGCCGAAGACGCCGGTCAGGTCGGCGCCGTGCGGGCGGACCAGCCGGTGCGAGAGCAGGTGCAGCCGCAGCCAGACGTCGTGGGTGTCGACCGGCGGCGCGGACAGGTCGGGGATGACGGTGCGGACGGCGATCACCTCGACCCCGCGGGCCTCGTCGCTGCGCACCAGGCCGCCGTAGTCGGGACCCAGCTCGCCGGAGAGCTCCAGCGCGCCCAGGCGGGTCGTGCCGGCGACCGAGCCCTCGGGGGCGCCCAGGCGCGGCTCGGGGTACCAGGTGTCGAGCACCGTGCCGGCGGGGGTCACGGTGGCCAGGCCGGCGGCGACGGCGGAGAGCGGGGCGGCGTTCGTCACGGGGACGACGCTACCCAGCGCGCGGGCGGCCCCGGTCGGCGGCGGCGAGGCACACCAGGGGGTGAACGGTGCGCGACCTTCCGGTGACGGAGCGCGCTGCGGCGGCCCGGCAACCACGCCGCCCGTAGGCTCGGTGGCCGTGAGTGACCTGCCCGCGCTGGACCTGTCCACCGACGTCCTCTCGCTCACCCGCGCGCTGGTGGACACGCCCTCGGTGTCGGGGGACGAGCGTGCGCTGGCCGACGCGGTGGAGGCGGCGCTGCGCCGGCTCGGCGGCCTTGAGGTGGAGCGGGTCGGGGACGCCGTCCTCGCCCGCACCAACCTGGACCGGCCCAGCCGGGTGGTGCTCGCCGGGCACCTGGACACCGTCCCGATCGCCGACAACCTGCCCAGCCGGGTCGAGGACGGGCGGCTGCACGGCTGCGGCACCAGCGACATGAAGGCCGGCGACGCGGTGATGCTGCGACTGGCCGGCCGCTTCGGCGTCCCCGGGGCGCAGCCCGCGCACGACCTCACGTTCGTCTTCTACGACAACGAGGAGGTCGAGGCGGTCAAGAACGGCCTGGGCCGGGTCGCCCGCGAGCGCCGCGGCTGGCTCTACGGCGACCTCGCGATCCTCCTCGAGCCCACCGACGGGGAGATCGAGGCCGGCTGCCAGGGGACCCTGCGGGCGGTGCTCGAGGTGCCGGGCCGCCGGGCGCACAGCGCGCGCAGCTGGCTGGGCGTGAACGCGATCCACGGCGCCGCCGGCATCCTCGCCACCCTGGCCGGCTACCGGGCCCGCGAGGTCGAGATCGACGGCTGCACCTACCACGAGGGGCTCAACGCCGTCCGGATCGAGGGCGGCGTCGCCGGCAACGTCATCCCCGACGCCTGCACCGTCACGGTGAACTTCCGCTACGCCCCTGACCGGGACGAGGGCGCCGCCGAGGCGCACGTCCGCGAGGTGTTCGCCGACGCGATCGCCGCCGGCGTGACGCTGACCGTCGTCGACAACGCCGGCGGTGCGCTGCCCGGCCTGGCCGAGCCCGCCGCGGCGGCGTTCGTCGCCGCGGTCGGCCGGCCGGCGCGGGCCAAGCTGGGCTGGACCGACGTCGCCCGGTTCGCCGCCTTCGGCATCCCGGCCGTCAACTACGGCCCCGGCGACCCGCAGCTGGCCCACACCCGCGAGGAACACGTCGTCATCGACCGCCTGCAGCCGGCCGAGGACGCCCTGGTCGCCTACCTCTCCACGCCCTGAGGAGCTCCGAATGACCGTCGAGGCCAACGGGGGACGCCGTCCCCGCCCGACCCGCCACCGCGGGCCGATCATGCTGCGGGGCGGGGAGCCCGACCCGCGGACCCAGGGGACGACGACCGACCAGCGGCTGCTGGACCGGCGGGGCCCGACCGACTGGGTGCACACCGACCCGTGGCGGGTGCTGCGGATCCAGAGCGAGTTCGTCGAGGGCTTCGGCCTGCTGTCGGAGCTGCCGCGCGCGGTCAGCGTCTTCGGCAGCGCCCGCACGCCGCGGGACTCCGCGCACTACGCCGCCGGCGTCGAGATCGGGGCGGCGCTGGCCCGGGCGGGGTACGCGGTGATCACCGGTGGCGGGCCCGGCGCGATGGAGGCGGCCAACCGGGGGGCGTCGGAGTCCGGCGGGCTGTCGGTGGGCCTGGGCATCGAGCTGCCGTTCGAGCAGGAGCTCAACGAGTGGGTCGACGTCGGCATCGCGTTCCGCTACTTCTTCGTCCGCAAGACGATGTTCGTGAAGTACGCGCAGGCGTTCGTCATCCTGCCCGGCGGGTTCGGCACCCTCGACGAGCTGTTCGAGGCGCTCACCCTGGTCCAGACCCGCAAGGTCACCCGCTTCCCCGTGGTGCTGTACGGCAGCGAGTACTGGTCGGGCCTGGTCGACTGGATCCGCGACACGATGGTCCCGGCGGCCACCATCCACGCCTCCGACCTGGACCTGTTCACCGTCACCGACGACGTCGACGAGGTCGTCCGGGTCATCCAGGAGGCCGAGGCCGCCCGCGGGTCCGGCGAGGAGCTCGGCGGGATGCGCAGCGTCCCCGTGGACACCGGCCCGAGCGACGCCTGAGGGCGGCCGAGGTATCCCGGGTGCTGTCCGTCGCCGTCTTCGTCCTCACCGTCCTGGTGGTCGGTGCGCTGGTGTTCCTCGCCGGCGCGCTGCTGCTCGGCCGGGGGGAGACCCAGCCGCCCGCCGACCTGGACCGCTCGCCGGTCGAGCTGCCCGACGACCGGCCGGTGACCGCCGCCGACGTCCGGGGGCTGCGGATCTCGGTGACCGCCCGCGGCTACCGGATGACCGAGGTGGACTGGCTGCTCGAGCAGCTCGCGCAGACCCTCGAGGAGCGCGACGCGGAGCTGGCCGAGCTGCGGGCCCGGGTGGCCGCGGCCGACGCGGCCCGGGCCGACGCGCCGCCGCCCGGCCACCAGAACGGAGCGCCGGCCGATGCGTGAGCTGACCGAGACCGTCGACGTCGACGCCCCGCCCGAGCGGGTGTGGGCCGCGCTCACCGACTGGACGCGCCAGGGCGAGTGGATGGTGCTCACCGACGTCGAGACGGTCGGCGGCCCGGCCACCGGGGTCGGCGGGCGGCTGGTGGCGCGCACCGGCCTCCCGTGGCGGCGCGGTCGGCACCTCGGCGTCGTGGACACCATGGTCGTCACCGAGTGGGACCCGCCGCGGCGGGTCGTCGTCCAGCACACCGGGCGGCTGGTCCGCGGGCCGGGCATCTTCGAGGTGACCCCGCGCGGGGAGGGGACCACCTTCGGGTGGACCGAGCAGCTGTGGCTACCGTTCGGCCTGCTCGGGCAGCTGGGCTGGCCGCTGGTGCGCCCGTTCGTGGTCGCCGGGGTGCGCCGGTCGCTGCGCCGGTTCGCCGCCTTCGCCGTCCGCCACCCGGGATGACCGCGGCGGCGATCCGCGGCGAGCTGGCCGCGGCGGCCGACCCGGAGCGGGCCGAGGGGATGGCCCGGTACTTCCAGGCGCGGCCGGGCGGGTACGGCGAGGGGGACCGGTTCCTGGGCATCGGCGTCCCGGTGCAGCGGCGGGTGGCCCGCCGGCACGCGGCGACGACGTCCCTGGCCGACGTCGAGGACCTGCTGTGCAGTCCGCTGCACGAGGAGCGGCTGACCGCGCTGTTCGTGCTGGTCGAGCGGTTCGGCAGGGCCGGCGCCGACGAGCGCCGGGAGGTCGTCGACCTCTACCTGAGGTGCCGGGCGCACGTGGACAACTGGGACCTCGTCGACGCCTCGGCGCCGTACCTGCTGGGCGACGCCGAGCCCGCCGTCCTGGACGAGCTGGCGGCGTCCGCGTCGGTGTGGGGCCGCCGGATCGCGGTCATGGCCACGTTCGCCGGCATCCGCGCCGGGCGGTTCGGGCCCACGCTGCACCTGGCCGACCGGCTGCTGGCCGACCCGCACGACCTGGTCCACAAGGCCGTCGGGTGGATGCTGCGCGAGGTGGGCAACCGCGACCGGGTGGTGGCCGAGCAGTTCCTCGCCCCGCGCTACCGCCGCATGCCGCGCACGATGCTGCGCTACGCCATCGAGCGGTACCCGCCCGACCGGCGCCGCGCGTACCTCGCCGGCGAGGTCTGAGGCGTCAGCGCAGGGAGCGGGCGAACTCCAGTGCCTCGCGGGCCAGCGGCAGGTCGGTGCCCGGCTCGCCCTCGGGGAGGCTGACCCACTCGCGGTAGGGCCGGCCGCGGCCGGTGCCGAACGGGCCGCCCGTGCCGTCGGCCAGCAGCGCCGACACCCGCTCCTCGGGCAGCTTCAGCACCACCGCGTCGCCGACCACCATGGCGAAGGCCGCGCCGTCGACCTTCAGCGCCCGGGAGCCGAACCGGCGCGGGCCGGCGGTGTCCGGCGGGGTCACGTCGGGTTCGCCGGCGAGGGCGTCGACCAGGGCGGCGAAGCGGTCAGCGGGCTGCACGGGCTCATGCTGGCGCGGCAGCGGGATGCGTGGGGCGCCCGGCCGCGCGGACGGCGGCGCGGCTGACGTACCAGCGCCGCCACAGCACCGCGGCGACGGCGACGGTCACCACCGTGCCGCCGTCGTTCATGAGCTGCGCGCCCTCCGCGCCGTGCAGCACCCCGGCCGGCGGGTGCGCGTACAGCCACCGCGCCAGGACGTCGTGCGCCGCGGCGCCGGCGGCGAGCGCGCCGGCCCGCACCCCCACGCCCCGCGGGTGCGGCACCGGGTCGACGGCGAGCACCGACGCCGTCGCGAGGGTGCCGCTGACCAGCAGGTGCACCGCCACGACCGCCGCGAGCGCGGGCCGGTGCGCCGCGGCCGCGTGCAGGCCGGTGGCGTAGAGCAGCCACAGCCCCGCGGCGTGCAGCGGGACGGCGACCAGCGGGTCGGTCGCCCAGCGCGGCAGCGGCGTCCGCAGTCCCCGCGCCAGCCGCCGCGCCGCGGTCACCGGCAGCACCCGGAGGGCCAGGGTGACCGGCGCGGCCAGCACCAGCAGCAGCGGCGAGACCATCCCGAGCAGCAGGTGGCCGGCCATGTGGGTGCGCAGGTCGCCGTGGTCGCCGGCCAGCTGCGCACCAGCTGCGGCCGCACCCGCGGCGAGCAGGAACGCCGCCGTCCGGGCCAGCGGCCACGGCGCGCGGCACCGCCCGCTCGCCGCCACGTACACGGCGGCGGCCGCCAGCGCGGCCAGCGCGGTCACCGGGCCGGCCTCCGGCGGGCGCGGAGCAGCAGCGCGGTCCCGGCGAGCAGCAGGAGCACCGCGCCGGCGTTCCAGGCGAGGTCGTAACCGGTCAGGTCCACGCCGTAGCGCACCTGGTGCAGCCGCAGGAGCTTGTGGTCCACGACGCCGTCCCACAGCTGGAAGCCGCCGGCGCCGAGCAGGACCAGGGCCGTCCACCGTCGCCGGTCGAACGCGCCACGGCGGCGCAGGTCGGCGGTCAGCGCGAGCCCGGCGACCACCGCCGACAGGGTGAGCGCGTGGAGCACGCCGTCGGAGACCAGCCCGACCGCGCCGGAGGCCCGGTCGTAGAGGTGGTGCCAGTGCAGCAGCTGGTGGAAGACGATCTCGTCGACCGCGCCCATCAGGCCGGCGCCGACCAGCAGCCCGGAGGCCGCCAGCCGCCGGCCCGGCGCGGGAGGCGCAGCGGTCACCGCCGACCGGTGCCCGCCGCGGGGACGGGGAAACGCGGCGGCTCAGGCCCGCTCGGTCGCCAGCCGGGCGCCGAAGCCGAGCAGGGCGCAGCCGGTGAACGCGTCCAGGCAGCGGCGGACCGGCCGGCGGGCGAGCACCGCCCGGGCGCGGTCCAGCCCGGCCACGAGCAGCAGCAGCCAGCCCAACCCGAGGACGGCGTGGGTGAGGGCGTAGGCCGCCAGCACCGGCACCGGCGTCCCCGGGCCGAGGAACTGCGGCAGCACCGCGAGGTAGAAGGCGAGCACCTTGGGGTTGGTGGTGTTGGACAGGAAGCCCTGCCGCCAGCCGGCCAGCGCCTGGCCGGGGGGCGCCTCGCCCGCGGACAGCGCCGGGTACCGGCCGCGGACGGCGGAGCGCAGCGCCTGCACCCCGAGCCAGCACAGGTAGGCCACGCCGATCCAGCGGATCGCCTGGAACAGCGGCTCCACGCGCACGACCAGCGCCCCGAGGCCGGTCGCTGCGGCTGCGCCCTGCACCACGTTGGACGCGGTGACACCGCCTGCCGCCCAGGCGCCGCGCCGCCGTCCGCCGGTGAGGGTGTTCTTGACGACCACCGCGAAGTCGGCGCCCGGCACCAGGACGAGCACGGCCGCGAACAGGACGAACGTGGCGTAGTCGGACACGCTCCCACGGTAGGTCGTCAGGAGGGTCGGGCAGGATGGCGCTCGTGAGGTCGTGCAGCGTGGCACGCGGGGAGCGATGAGCCGGCGGGGCTGGGCGCTGTTCCTCGCCATGTCGGTCATCTGGGGCGTCCCGTACCTGCTCATCAAGGTGGCCGTCGAGGAGGTCCCGCCGGTCGTCGTGGTCGCCGTCCGCTGCCTGCTCGGGGCCGCCGTGCTGCTCCCGTGGACGATCGCCCGCGGCCAGTTGCGCCCGGCGCTGCGGCACTGGCGGGCGCTGCTGCTGTTCACCGTCCTGGAGATGGCCGGTCCTTGGCTGCTGCTCTCCTACGCCGAGCAGACGCTGTCCAGCTCGCTGACCGGGCTGCTGGTCGCCGGCGTGCCGTTCGTCGCCGCCGTGGCCGGGCGGCTGGCGGGGGAGGAGGACCGGCTCACGCCGGTGCGGCTGGCCGGCATGGGGCTGGGGGTGGTGGGGATCGCCGTCCTGCTGGGGCTCGACGTCGAGGGGATCGCCCTGCTCCCGCTGCTGGCGGTGGCCCTGGTCGTCGTCGGCTACGCCACCGGGCCGCTGGTGGTGAGCCGGGCCCTGCCCGAGGTGCCCGGCGTCGCGGCCAGCGCCATCGCGCTCACCGTGACCGCGGTCGTCTACCTGCCCGTCGCCGCACCCTCCCTGGACGAGGCGGTGCGGGCACCGGCGCAGGCCGTGCTCTCCCTGGTCACCCTGGGGCTGCTCTGCACCGCCGTCGCGCTGGCCATGTTCTTCGCGCTCATCCGCGAGGTCGGGCCGCAGCGGGCGCTGGTCATCACCTTCCTCAACCCGGCGGTGGCGGTGCTGCTCGGCGTCCTGCTGCTCGGGGAGCCGTTCACCCTCGGCCTGGCCGTCGGCCTGCCGCTGGTCGTCGCCGGCTGCGTCCTGGCCACCCGGCGCTCCCCGGCGCGCCGCGGTTCCGAGCTGCCCGACGTCGACGCCGCCGTCCCCTGACCCGGGGGCCGGCGGCTCAGCCGAGCCGGCGCAGCTGCGGCCAGACCTGCGACCAGGGCACCTGCCGCTGCTCGGCGACCCACACCGGCACGCCCTGCTCGTCGTTGTCCAGCCCGACGCCGTTGTCGACGCGCGCGGCGAGCTCCACCCGGCCGAACCAGCGCCGCAGCTCCTCCTCCGGCAGGCCGACGGCGACGACCGCGGTCACCGACTCCGGCGGCGGGCCCCAGTCCCAGTAGGCGTTGTGGCCGCTGTGCGCGGGGGCCAACCCGGGTGCGTAGCGGTCCACCGCGCCGGCCTCGCCGTAGTTGCGGGTGAGGACGGCGACCGGCTCGTCGGCCGGGAGCAGCTCGCGGGCCTGCTCGACGGTCGCGGCGAACGCCGGCCAGCCGACGGTCTCCCCGGCGTCGTAGTTGACGTCGACCACGGGGGTCGCGGCCAGCCGGCCGACCGGGACCACCGGCAGCATGAGGAACGCGTCGACGAGCAGGCTCAGTGCCAGGGCGCCGGCCACGGCGGCGGTCCGCGACCGGCTGCCGCCGGCCCACGCCACCACCGGTCCCGCCCCGGCGGCCAGCAGCAGCGGGTACAGCCCGCCCAGGTAGTAGGGCTTGCCGCCGGTGGCCAGGAACACGACCGCGAGGACGGCGTAGGCGACGGCGAAGGCTCGCCACGGCCGCAGCGCCGGGTCGCGCGCCAGCCGGACCCAGCCGACCGCCCAGACGGGCACGAGCAGCGGGCTGACCAGCACCAGCTGGAAGGGCAGGAACAGGTACCAGGGCTCGCTGGTGCCCGAGCTGCCGGCCGCGATCGCCTGCGCGAGCTCCAGCTGGGGCCACCCGTGCGCCGCCTGCCAGACCAGGTTCGGTGACCACACGACCAGCGCCAGGGCGCCGCCCAGCCAGGGCCACCGGCTGCGCAGCACCGACCGCGGCCCCACGGCGAGGACGCCGACCAGCACGGCGGCCAGCAGGAACGCCGGCTGCACCTTGTTGAGCAGCGCCAGGCCGGCGACCGCGCCGGTGGCCAGCCAGACCCGCCCGCCGTCGCGCAGCGCCCGCACCAGCAGCCAGGACAGCGCCGTCCAGGCGAGCAGGTCCAGCGTCGACGTCGACAGCAGGTGGCCGACGGCCAGCAGCAGGGCCGACACCGCCATCGCCGCGCCGGCCAGCAGCTGGGCGGCCCGGCCGCCGCCGAACTCCCGGGCGAGCAGGCCGGTGAGGACGACGACGGCCCCGGCCGCGAGCGCCGACGGCACCCGCAGGGCGACCAGGGACCCGGGGGCGAGCACGTCCACCGCGGCGGCCAGCAGCGGGGTCAGCGGCGGCTGGTCGACGTAGCCGAACGCCGCCTCCCGCCCGGCGCGCAGGAAGTACAGCTCGTCGCGGTGGTAGCCGTACCGACCGGCGAGGGCGACCAGGAGCAGCACCAGCGCGCCGGCCAGGCCGGTGAGCGGCCGCAGCGCGAGGCCGGGACGCGTCGCGACCGGGGAGGGGGTCGTCGTGGTCGCCACGGCGACGACCGTAGGGCTGTCGGTGGGCGGGGCTACCGTTCCGCGCCGTGGACCCGTTGGTCAGAGGCGCCCCGTTGGTGAGATGCGCGTGGGGCGACAGCGCCCCGGAGTACGTCGCCTACCACGACGAGGAGTGGGGCACCCCGCTGCACGGGGACGACGCGCTGTTCGAGCGGCTCTGTCTCGAGGCGTTCCAGTCCGGGCTGTCGTGGCTGACCATCCTGCGCAAGCGCCCGGCCTTCCGGTCGGCGTTCGCCGGGTTCGCCATCGACGCGGTCGCCGCCTTCACCGACGAGGACGAGGCGCGGCTGATGGCCGACGCGGGCATCGTGCGCAACCGCGCCAAGGTGCGGGCGGCGATCGCCAACGCGCAGGCGGCCCAGCGGGTCCCCGAGGGGCTCTCGCAGCTGCTCTGGTCGTTCGCACCCACCGCGCCGCGGCCTCGGCCGGCCACGCTCGCCGACGTCCCGGCGACCAGCCCGGAGTCGGCGGCGATGGCCAAGGAGCTCAAGCGCCGCGGGTTCGTCTTCGTGGGCCCGACGACCGCCTACGCCCTCATGCAGGCCACCGGGATGGTCGACGACCACGTCGCCGACTGCTTCCGGGCGCAGTGACGTGCCGGCACGGCCCTCCTGCAGGGCCTCGTCCTCCCACGGACGGGGGCTCGTGTTGGACCTCAGCGCCGGATACGGGATCATGGGAGCAGAGCTCACGGCATCGACGAGACGTCACACCGCCGCCAGCAGGGGTTGCGGGTGGCCGATGAAGGAGGCACGCATGGCGGCCATGAAGCCGCGCACGGGTGAAGGTCCCCTGGAGGTCACCAAGGAGGGGCGCGGCCTGGTCATGCGCGTACCGCTCGAAGGCGGCGGACGCCTGGTCGTCGAGCTGTCGCCCGACGAGGCCGCGGCTCTCTCCGAGGCACTGAAGGGCGCGACCAGCTGAACAGCCCCGCGAGCCTGCCCCCGGGCAGCCCCGCGCAGGACGACGCGGCCCCGGCCGCCGGCAGCACGCCGGCGACCGGGGCCGCGCCGTTGCCGCGGGTCGAGGTCCTGTCCACCCTCCCGGCGCTGGGGGAGGACGACGTCCTGGCCGTGCCGGTCGGGTCCGGCGGCGCGCTGCCCGGCTGGCTGTCCGGCCCCGGCGCGCCGGTCGACGCCGACCTCCTGGCCGGCGCACTGCGCGACACCGGCAACACCGGCCGCCCCGGGGCGGTCACCAACCTGCCGGTGCCCGGCCGCCGCCCGCGCAGCGTGGTCGCCGTCGGGGTCGGCGACGCGACGCTGCCCGACCTGCGCAGCTACGTCGGCGCCGCCGTCCGCCGCGGCCAGACCCTCGCCGAGCACGGCGCCACCCGGCTGGTGCTGCCGGTCGACGACGCCGCCGCGCCCGCCGGGGCGGAGGAGGTGCGCGCCGCCGTCGAGGCCGCGCTGCTGGCCGGCTACCGCTTCCGCGAGACCTCCAGGCCCCACCCGCCGCGGCTGGCCACGGTCACCGTCGTGGCCACCGACGCCGCCGACCCGGCCGTCACCGCCGCCGCCCGGGCCGGGGACGTGACCGGCCGCGCCGTCGCCTGGGCGCGCGACCTGGTCAACACGCCCAGCAACACCAAGAACCCGGCCTGGCTCGCCGCCGAGGTGGGGGAGCGGCTGGCCGGGCTCGACCACGTCACCGTGCACGTGCTCGACACCGACGACCTGCGGGCCGGCGGCTTCGGTGGCGTGCTCGCCGTCGGCGGGGGCTCGGCCACGCCGCCGTGCGTCATCGTGGCCTCCTACCGCCCGCCGGCCGCGGGTGCGGGGCACCCGGTGCTGGTCGGCAAGGGCATCACGTTCGACACCGGCGGCCTGTCCATCAAGCCCAACGCGGGCATGCGCGAGATGAAGACCGACATGGCCGGCGGTGCCGCCGTCCTCGCCACGCTGGACGCCGCCGCCCGGCTGGGGCTGCCGGTCGCCGTGACCGCCGTCGTCCCGGCCGCGGAGAACGCCGTGTCCGGGTCCTCCTACCGGCCGGCCGACGTCGTCCGGCACGTCGGCGGGCGCACGACGGAGGTGCAGAACACCGACGCCGAGGGCCGCATGGTGCTCGCCGACGGGCTGGCCCACGCCCGGCTGCACCTCGGCGCGACCGTGCTGGTCGACGTCGCCACGCTGACCGGCGCGATGAAGGTCGCACTCGGCACCCGCACCGCCGGCCTCTACGCCACCACCGACGGCCTGGCCGACGCGCTGCGCACCGCCGCCGCCCACGCCGGCGAGCCGGTGTGGCGGATGCCCCTGGCCGAGGAGTACGCCGACCTGCTGGAGAGCACCGTCGCCGACGCCAACAACGCGCCGGGCAACCCGGGCGGGACGACCGCCGCGCTGTTCCTGCGGCCGTTCGCCGGCGACCTGCCCTGGGCCCACCTCGACGTCGCCGGCCCCGCCCGCGCGCAGGGGGACGACGCGGAGGTCGTCAAGGGCGGCACCGGCTTCGGTGCGCGCACGCTGCTGCGCTGGCTGGAGGCCGGTGCGCCGGTCGACGCCCCGATGACCGCCGACTGATGGCGGCCGAGGACGGTGGCGTCGTCTTCCCGGCCGGTCCGGACGGGCGGCGCAGCACCGCGGCGCTGGGGCGCGGCGTGGTCGCCGACGCGCTGCGGCGGGTCGACCCCACCGGCGCGGCCGCCGCGGAGCGGGAGACCAACTGGCGGGCCGGCTACCTGACCCACTTCCGCCGGCTGGTCGAGGCGGGGCTGTCCTCGCGCCAGGCCGCGCTCACCATCGCCGAGTGCGGCCTGGCCTCGCTGCACGCCCGCATGCGGGTCACCGGGGCCGACGGCGCCGAGACCGGGCTGGACGCGCTGCTCTCCGCGCCGGCCGGGCGCGCCCTGGCCACGGCCGAGGTGACCGGCACCGCCGAGCCCGAGCGGGAGCTCTCCCTGCCCTTCCACGGCCGCCGCCTGCGCGGGGACGCGCTGCTGGCGCAGCTGGACACCTGGGTCGCGGCCGGCGTGGTGGAGCCGTCGTGCGCCGAGGCGGTGCGCACGGTGGCCGCCAACCCCGGGTGGCTGGCGCTGCCCGGCACCACCGTCGTCGTGCTCGGGGCCGGCGCGGAGATGGGGCCGCTGACCGCGCTGCTGCGCTGGGGCGCCCGCGTGGCCGGCGTCGACCTGCCGCGCGCACCGCTGTGGGAACGGGTGCTCGACACCGCCCGGCGCGGCGCGGGCACCCTGCTGCTGCCGGTCGAGGGGGAGGGCCCCGCCGACGCCGCCCGGGCCGGCGCGGACCTCATCGCCGACGTGCCGGCCGTGGCCGAGTGGGTCGCCGGGCTGCCCGGCCGGCCGGTGCTGGGCAACTACGTCTACGCCGACGGCGCCACCAACGTGCGGGTGTCGACGGCGGTCGACGCACTCACCGTGCGGCTGGCTGCGGCCCGCCCCGACCTGGCGCTGGCCTTCCTCGCCACACCGACCGACGTCTTCGCCGTCCCGGCCGAGGCGGTGGAGCACTCGGTGCGCGCCTACGCCGGGCGGTCGCGGACGGCGAAGCTGCTGGGCCGGCCGCTGCGCACCCTGTCGGCCGGCCGGCTGCTGCAGCGGGCCCACGTGCCGGGCGCGGCCCCCGGCATCGCCGACAGCCTCGTCGCCCAGCAGGGCCCGAACTACGCGCTGGCCAAGCGGCTGCAGCGTTGGCGCGCGACGGTGGCGCGGGCCGCGGGGACCACGGTGTCGATGAACGTCGCGCCCCCGACCCGCACCCGCTCGGTGGTCAAGAACCGGGCGCTGGCGGCGGCCTACGCCGGGGCGCACCGGTTCGGCGTCGAGGTGTTCGAGCCGGCGACGTCCAACGTGCTGATGGCCGCACTGCTGGTCCACGACCTGCACACCGGCGGCGGGCCGGCGCACGAGCAGCCGTGGCAGGACGAGGCCTGCGCCGCCGCCCACGGTGGCCTCTGGCGGACCGCCTACGCCCCGCGCAGCGCGCTGGGCCTGGCCGCGCTGCTCGGCTACGGAGCCGCCCGCAGCTGACGCCTCCGCACGCGCCGGCAGCGGTTCCGCGCCACAGCCGCCGGACGACGATCCACCGCCCTTCTGACCAGCGTGCGACGCCGTGCGGAGAACCGGGGGCGCTCGCGCGGCCTGCACCTCGTGGTGCCGCACCAGTACGTGGCGCCGCGGTCCGGGGCTACGGTCGGCCGATGACCTGGATCCGGACCCCGTCGGAGGAGGGGGCAGCGGGCGGAGTGTCGGCCGCGTACGACCGTGACCGGGAGACTCTCGGCTACGTCGCCAACCACACGCGGGTCTTCGCCAACCGGCCGGCCGTGCTGGAGGCCTGGCGCGCCCTCAACGGCGCGATCAAGGCATCGATGGACCTGCGCCGCTACGAGCTGGCCACCGTCGCTGCCGCACTCCGGCTGCGGTCGAGCTACTGCTCGCTCGCCCACGGCAAGCTGCTGGCCGAGCAGTTCGACGGTTCGGCAGCCGTCACCGCCATCGCGAACGACCCTGCGGCGGCGCCCTTGACACCGGTCGACCGGGCGGTGATGGCGCTCGCGGACAAGGTGGCCGCCGGAGCAGCCCACATGACAGAGGACGACCTCGCCGAACTGCGTGCGCTCGGGCTGGACGACACGGAGATCCTCGACGTCGTCCTCGCTGCGGCGGCCCGCTGCTTCTTCAGCAGTGTGCTCGACGCGGTGGGCGCCCAGCCCGACGCAGCCTTCCGGTCCCTGGACGCCGCCGTCCGGGACGCGCTGACCGTCGGCCGCCCCATCGCCGAGTCCTGAACCGCGGTCGGCCCGACTCCTGCCGGGTCGGCTCGGGCCCGGCTCGTGAGCCGGACTCAGGCCGGCCCGACCAGGCCGGCGACGATCTCGGCCGACAGCGCGACGAGCGGCAGGCCGCCACCGGGGTGCGAGGACCCGCCGACCAGGAACAGCCCCGGGACGGGGGAGGCGTTGCCCGGCCGGAGGAACGCGGCCCGCGCGCCGTTGCTCGACGTCCCGTAGATGGAGCCGCCCACGCTGCGGGTGTCCCGCTCGAGGTCGGCCGGCGTCCGGACGACGCACCAGCGCACCCGGTCGCGGACGTCGAGCCCGCGCCGGGCCATCACCTCCAGCACCTGGCCGGCGTAGCGGTCGGCCAGGCCGGGTGCGTCCCAGTCGACGCCGCCCGCGGGGTCGTGCCGCGGGGCGTTGACCAGGACGAACCACGACTCGCTGTCGTCGTCCGGGCGGGTGGCCGGGTCGTCGGGTGCGCTGACGTAGACGGTCGGGTCGGCCACCGGCTGCGGGACGCCCCGGCACGAGCCGACCCCGAACACGGCGTCGAACTCCGCGTCGTAGTCGTCCGGGAAGAGCACGGTGTGGTGGGCCAGACCCGGCGTCCGCCCGCGCAGCGCCAGCAGCAGCACGACGCCCGACAGCGACGGCGTGCTGCGGGTCAGCCCCCGCCGCACCCGGCGGGTGACGCGCGCCGGCGGGAGGAGATCGGCGTAGAGCGACGCGGCGTCGGCGCCGGAGACGACGACGTCGGCGCGCAGCACCTCGCCGCCGGCCAGGCGCACCCCCGCCGCGCGCCCGCCCTCCACCAGCACGCGCTCGACCGCGCACCCGGTGCGCACGACGGCGCCCCGCTCGACCGCTCGGGCCGCGACCGCCTCGGCCAGCCGGCGCAGGCCGCCCCGCACGTACCAGGAGCCGAACGCCTGCTCCACGTAGGGGACGGTGGCCAGCACCGCGGGCGCCCGCCGCGGGTCCGAGCCGGAGTAGGTGGCGTAGCGGTCGAGCAGGGTGCGCAGCCGCGGATCGCGCAGGTGCGTCGTCCCCAGGCCGCGCAGGGTGCGCCACGGCGCCACCGTGCCGACGTCGGAGGCGCTGCGGGCCAGCCGCGCCAGGGTGGCCGCCCCGGCCAGTGGCGAGCGGAGGAACGGCCCCTCGGTCACCCGCCACATCGCCGCGGCCCGCGTCAGGAGAGCCGTCCACTGCGCGCCGGCGCCGGGTCCGAGCGCCGCGTCGAGGGCCTCGGGCACGGCGTCGAGAGAGCCGGGCATCACCAGCGGGGTCCCGTCGGCGAAGCGGTAGGCGACCGCCGGGTCGAGGCGCACCAGGTCGACGGCGTCCTCCAGCGGGCCGCCGGTCGCGGCGAACAGGTCGCGGTAGAGGCCGGGCAGCGTGACCAGGCTCGGTCCGGTGTCGAAGCCGTGCCCGTCGCGGGCGTACCAGCCGAGCTTGCCGCCGACCTGCGGCGCCTGCTCCAGCACGGTCACCGCGTGGCCGAGCGCGGCCAGCCGCGCCGCCGCCGCCAGCCCCCCGAGCCCGGCGCCGACCACCGCCACCCGCGCCACGCCGCCACGGTAACCGGGCGGCGCCGTCGGGCCGTCCCGGCCGAGGGCAACCCCCCGTTCCCCCGAGCGGGTGGTGATCGTTTGACGGGGCGTCGAGCGGGGGTAGGCGGGTTGTCCGGCCAGCACCGCCGGACAGGGTCGGGGGGAGACAGGAGGGCGCCGGTGCCGACCTCGGCGAGGAGAGTGGTGGCGGCCGGAGGGCTCGCGGCCGTGGCGGCGCTACTGGGCGGCTGCGCCGGCCTGGAGGCCGACGACGTCGGCACGGTGGCCCGCGTGTTCGAGGACGCCTCGGGAGACCCGGCGCAGCGGTGCGAGCTGCTGGCCCCCGCGACGCGGGCGGCCCTCGAGTCCGACGAGTCGGCTCCGTGCGCCGACGCGCTCGAGCAGATCCCGCTGCAGGGCGGCACCGTGGAGTCCGTCGAGGTCTGGGGCCGCGACGCGCAGGTCCGGCTCAGCGGGGACACCGTCTTCCTGACCGAGAGCCACGCCGGCTGGCTGGTCACCGCGGCCGCGTGCCAGCGCCGGGGCGAGGCCCCCTACGACTGCGAGGTGGACGGGCCGTGAACGGAGTCCGAGGGGTCTTCATCGGTTTCCTGGTCGTGATCCTGCTGGGGATCGTCTACGTCACCGCGCTGGGGTTGATGGGCCGATGAGCGCGCCTGACCGCTACGGCTTCCTCCGCGCCAACGCACTGAGCCTGGCCTTCGGCGCGCTGTTCCTGATCACCCTCGTCGGCCAGGCGATCTCCGGCACGGCGGACTTCAACGCCCAGCAGGTCACGAACGGCCTGCCCACGGTGTCGTTCCTGGACTACGTCACCTCGTCGTCCTTCGGGGTCGACGTCATGGAGAACTGGCAGTCGGAGTACCTGCAGTTCTTCCTCTACGTCTTCGCCACCGTGTGGTTCATCCAGCGGGGCTCGTCGGAGTCGAAGGAACCGGGTCAGGAGGGCACGGAGTCCGACGAGGAGCAGCAGGTCGGCCGGCACGCCGGTCCCGGGGCCCCGAAGTGGGCGCGCACCGGTGACTGGCGGACGACGCTGTACTCGCGCTCGCTCGGCCTGCTCATGGGGGCGCTGTTCCTGCTCACCTGGGCCGCCTCGTCGGTGGCCGGCTGGGCGGCCTACAACTCCGAGCAGCTGGCCGACAGGCAGGACCCGGTCAGCTGGGTCGGCTACCTCGGCGAGGCCGACTTCTGGAACCGGTCCTTCCAGAACTGGCAGTCGGAGATGCTCGCCGTGGGCTCGATGGCGATCTTCGCCGTCTACCTGCGCCAGCGGGGCTCACCGGAGTCCAAGCCGGTCGGCGCCGCGCACGCCGACACCGGTCAGACCGGTTGACGGACCCCTTGGTGAGGTCCTGGAACGGCCCTCCTGCAGGGACCCGCCCCGAGCGCCAGCGAGGGGTGGGGGCAGGAGGGTCCTTCTTCAGAAGGCGTACCGCACGCGCAGCCACGGCGCGTGCGCCGCGATGAGCTCCTGCAGGCGGGTGACGCCGAGCCGCTTCACGTCGTTGCGGTAGCGCACGTTCCACTGCCCGTTCTGGCTGCGCTTGGGCTGCTGCAGGTCCGGCCGCCAGAGCAGCTCCTCGGCCTTGGGGTGCCAGCCGAGGTTGACCTCGTGCAGGTCGCGGTTGTGGGTCAGCATGATCACCTCGGCCGCCGCCTGCGCCTTGGCCGCGGGGGAGAGCTCGTCGTCCAGCCGGGTCAGCAGCTGGGCCCAGTCGGCCTCCCACCCCTCACGCAGGACGACGGGGGAGAGGTTGAGGTGCACCTCGTAGCCGGCCTCGACGAAGTCGTCGACGGCGGCGATCCGCTCCGGCACGCGGCTGGTGCGCACGTCGAGCACCCGGGCATCGGCGTCCGGCATGACCGAGAAGCGGATGCGGGTGCGGCCCCCCGGGTCGAGCTCCAGCAGCTGTCGATTGACGTACTTGGTCGCGAACGACGCCTTCGCCGTCGGCAGCTCGCGGAAGGTGGCGACCAGGTCGGCCACGTTGTCGCTGACCAGCGCGTCGACCGAGCAGTCGCTGTTCTCGCCGATGTCGTACACCCAGCTGTCCGGGTCGCACTGGTCGGGCTCGGTCTTGGGGCCCTGCCGGGCGACGTGCCGGCGCAGGTAGCCGGTGATCTGCTCGATGTTGGTGAACACGGTGATGGGGTTGGCGTAGCCCTTCTGCCGCGGCACGTAGCAGTAGGCGCAGGCCATCGCGCACCCGTTGGCCGTCGACGGGGCGATCCAGTTGGCCGAGCGGCCGTTGGGGCGGGCGGTGAGCGACTTCTTGACGCCGAGCACCAGCGTCTCGGTCTTCACCCGCACCCAGCGCTCGACGTTGCCCGCGTTGCCGTGCAGGTCGGGGATCTGCCAGTGCGAGGGGACCTCCACCACCTCGGCGCCGGGGAAGCGGGCCAGCACCTGCTGCCCGCGGGGCGACTCCAGCGCGGCCGGCTCGGCGTGGATCTCGCGGACCCGGAGGAGACGGGAGAGGTCGGGGTGGACGGGGGACGGCGAGGCGGCGGCTCCCACGCCGGGTACAGCGGCCCGCGGCGGCGCCCTGTTCCAGCTGCGGGTGCGCCGTGCACCACCCCGCCCGCCCCGCCGTCAGCGCAGGTCGAGGCCCCGGTCGGCGAGGAAGGCGAGGGGGTCGGTGGGGGCGCCGTCCAGCAGCACCTCGAAGTGCAGGTGGCAGCCGGTCGAGTCACCCTTCGTGCCGACCCGCGCGATCTGCTGGCCGGCGACCACGGGCTGGCCGACGACGACGAGCAGGTCGTCGTCCTCCATGTGCGCGTACCGGGTGACCACCCCGCCGCCGTGGTCGACGACGACGAGGTTGCCGTAGCCCGACGAGACCCCGGCCCGGACGACGACCCCGGCCGACGCCGCGACAATCGGCGCGTCGCACCCCGGCGCGAGGTCCAGCCCCGCGTGCAGCCGGACGCCTCCGCCGGTCGGGTCGTCCCGCTGACCGAAGCCGCTGGTCAGCGGGCCCTCGGTGGGCGACGCCCAATCCCCGCTGACGCTGCGGAGCAACGGGCTGGCGCCGGTGCAGGAGACCGAGCCGGTGCCGGGTGCCAGGCCCGTGACCGTGGCGCCGGCGAGGGCGGCGGTGACCTCGAGGGCGTCGTCCCACCAGCGGGCGTAGTGGTACGGGTCGGCGTTGCGCTGGGTGCGGTGCGCGGCGATCGTCGGCGGCAGGGTCTGCCAGCCCTCGACCTGCAGCAGCGCCTCGTAGAAGTTGGTGGCCGAGGTGGTCGGGTCCATCCGGTCCGCGTAGCTGCCCCACGCGCCGTTGGCCCGCTGCTGGAACAGCCCGCGGCTGTCCGGGCCGACGGCGTCCCCGTGGTCGACGACGGTCAGGGAGGACTCGCCCATCGCCGTCATCACCCCGATGACCTGGCCGCGGGCGTCGACGCCGAGCGCCTCGCCGGCCTCCACGATCAGCGCGGCGTTGACCAGTTGCTCGCCGGACCAGCCGGCGACCGGTCCGTCGGGCACCCCCGCGACGCTCACCGCGGCACCCACCGGCGAGCACGCGCCGGCCTGCGGGTCCTCCTCCGTGACCAGCGCCGCGGTGACCAGGCCGCCCGCGACGAGCACCGGCACCAGCGCGGCGAGGACGCCGAGGCGCCTCACGGCGCCGGCTCCGCCTGGGCCGCCGTGGCCGCCGTGGTGCTCTCCGCAGGCGGGGTCAGGGCCGCGGAGGGGTCGGCGGCGTCGACCGGCGTGAACCGCTCGACCAGCCAGGGGCTGCCGTCGCCCTCGCGCACGAGCAGGACGGCGTACTCCCCGGCGTCGGTCGGCACCAGCACGGTGGACAGGTAGGCGCTCACCGACGGCGTGGGCCGGGGCGGTCCGGTCACGGCGGTCGCCGGGACCGCCTGCGGGTCGGTGCCCTCGTAGGCCACCGCGGCCGCGGGACTGAGCAGAGGCGCGAGCTCGGCCCACCACTGCCCGGGCTCCAGGGCGGGCCGGGCGAAGGCGGTGACCGCGGCCGTGGCGGCGTCGAGCGCGGCCTGCTGCGAGGCGTCGTCCTCCGTGGGCTGGGGCGGCGGCGCGGGCAGCGCGGCGTCCGCGTCGCCGGGTTCGGGGGCAGGGGCCGCGGACTGCGTGGTCGGCTCGGGCTGCGCCTGCTCGGTCGGCGCCGCGCAGCCGCCCAGCACGAGGGCAGCGCCGAGCGCGGCCGCAGCCGCGAGGCGCCGTCCCGAGCCGGACATGCCCGTGCCCTCCTGTCACCCGGCCGGACCCCCGCCACGCCGGTGCGACTCGAGTAGAACCCGGCGGCCGCGGGGGCGGGACCCCCCAATCTCGGGCATTGCCGCACCTCGGGGCCGCGACCGACCGTGGAGGCCGACACGAACGGCGGGGGTGTCAGCGCCTCGCCGTGGACGACGGACCGAGGACGGAACCGATGGCGCTCACCTCCCCGCTGACCCTGGCCGTGGTCGACCCGGGTCAGGGCGTCGCCCCGCCGGGCGCGGAGGGGATCGTCACGATCGTCCAGTGGGTCGCCTGGACGGTGCTCGCCGTCTGCGTCCTGGGTGTGCTGCTCGTCGGCGCGCGCATGGCGGTGGCCCACCGCCGCGGCGAGGGGGCCGAGCACGCGGTGAGCCTGGCCTACGTCCTGGGTGGTGCGGTCCTCGTCGGGTCGGCGTCCGGCCTGATCGCGGCCCTGGTCTGAGCGACCAGGCGGAGGGGGAGCGGACGTGGACGAGGCGACGCCGACGGCGGGGGTGACCACCGACCCGGCCGTTCCGACGACGACGCCGCCTGCTGCGACGCCCGCCACGACCACGGTGGCGCCGGCGACGACTCCGCCCGCGGAGACGACCACTCCGCCTGCGGAGACCACGACCCCGCCCGCGGAGACCACGACCCCGCCTGCGGAGACGACCACTCCGCCTGCGGAGACCACGACCCCGCCTGCGGAGACGACCACTCCGCCTGCGGAGACCACGACCCCGCCTGCGGAGACGACCACTCCGCCTGCGGAGACCACGACCCCGCCCGCGGAGACGACCACTCCGCCTGCGGAGACCACGACCCCGCCCGCGGAGACCACCACTCCGCCCGCGGAGACCACGACCCCGCCCGCGGAGACGCCCGCGGCGGGCGGCGAGACCCCCGCGGCGGGCGGCGAGACCCCCGCGGAGCAGACCCCGACCACGCCCCCGGCTGAGCCGACACCGGCGGAGGTCGCCGTCACGGACGACCGGATCCCGGCCGCCTTCGTCGACGACTCCGTCGTGCCGGTGCTGTCCGGCGCCGACCAGCAGGCGGTGGAGGTCGACCGGATCCCGCTCGACACCGTCTCCGACGCCAGGGACCTCGGCGGCCTGGCCGGCTTCGGCCCGGGGGACTCGATCAGCGGCACCGCGGACGTCAGCGGTGTCGACGCGGCCGCCGGGACCTTGGGCGACGCCTTCCTCGACCCGGCCATCCCGGCCGCGGGGATCGGCGTGCTCGACGAGAGTGGAGGAGGAGACGCCTTGGGTGACCTGGCGCGGGAGATCGTCGAGGCGGCCGGCGACGCGCTGGGCGCCGTGGCGCGACTGTGGGCCGACCCGCCGTCCCCCGGCATCGGTTCGATCGGCCCCGGCGGGACGGCGACGCCGTCCGAGGCGGCCTCACTGCTGGCCGGGTCGCTGGCCTGGTACTCGGCCGCGGTCGCGGTCGTGGCCGTGCTCATCGCGGCCGGGCGCATGGTGTGGCAGCGGCGCAGCCAGCCGGTGGCCGACCTGCTGCGGGGGCTGCTGACGCTGGTCCTCGTCGGCGGCGCCAGCCTCACCGGGGTCACGCTGCTGGTCACGGCGGCGGACGCGTTCTCGGTGTGGGTGCTGCAACGCGCGACCGGCGACGTCGAGGGCGGGCTGACCGAGCTGCTGGCGCTCCAGCAGACCGACGGCATGAACGACGTCCTGGTGATCCTGCTGGGCACCACGGCCCTGCTGGGCGCCCTCCTCCAGATGGTGCTGCTCGTCGCCCGCGGGGTGGTGCTGGTCGTCCTGGCCGGCGTGCTGCCGCTGTCGGCGTCGGCCACCAACACCGACACCGGCCGGGCGATCTTCGTCCGCACGCTCACCTGGACGATCGCCTTCGCGCTCTACCAGCCGGCCGCCGCGCTGGTGTACGCCGCCGGCCTGGTGCTGGCGCCCACCCCGGACGACGCGCCGCTGGTGGCCGCGCTGACCGGGACGACCTTCCTGGCTCTCGCGATCGCCGCCCTGCCGGCGCTGCTGCGGGTGCTGCGGCCGGTGGTGCGGACGGCGACCGACGGCGGCAACCGGGTGCGCGCGGCGGCCACCGCCGGCCTGCCCTCCGGTGCCCGGGCCGTCGTGCCCGTCACCGTGTCGCCCGGGGGAGGAGCCGCGGCCGCCTCCGTGCGGGTCCCCTCCTCCCGCGGCGGCGGCCCCCGGGCCGGGGGGGGGGGGGGGGGGGGGGGGGGGGGGGGGGGGGGGGCGGGGCGGGGGGGGCGCGGGGGGGCGCCGCGGGGGGGGGGGGGGGGGGGGGGGGGGGGGGTGCGG